>VBKY01000409.1 GCA_005879255.1 Deltaproteobacteria bacterium | reverse complement strand
GCTTCTTGTCGTAGGTAGCAAAAGTCCACAGAACTATTCCTGCCATAACTACACCGGGAAAAAATAACAGGTCGATAAGTTCCATCTTGTGTTCTTCTTACTTATCTCGTTTGGACCAGCAATGACGGTGCCACCACCGAAACCGAAGATCGTTGATCAAGAAATATGATTTTTCAGGCGCAAAGCCTCTGCGGTCGGGAAGCCATAAAAAAATAATTGCCCAAAGACCGTCTTATGGTGAGCTTTCCCCCTGCCAACCGGTTGGCAGCTGCTAACCCCTTAGCAGCGTTTGGCACAGGAGATTATCGCCTCCGCTTACGAGACCGTGTCGAAATTCGAAGAACAATAAATGTCATTCTGAGCCGCAGGCGAAGAATCTCGCGTTGCCTGCCACTTACGAAGGCGAGATCCTTCGGCTATCGCCTCAGGATGACATTACGATACGGTCTCTACGCGGAGGAGAACCGGGGGGGCCCATAAAACCGAAGCGGTATAGCGTTTGCGTTTCCTAGGGCGAGGGAGATACAGAGATGGAGAGCGCTACTACCGGTCGAGATGCCCGTCGGCCTTACCCATTTGGATTCGGACCTCTGCTGGTGCGATCCGATCGTTGAAGTAGATGAAGATGGAGAGCACGTCCTGCTGCATCGGCAGGTCACCTGGAACTGAATTCACAACATGCGGAGACTCCGCCAGAAGTGTCAGTTCTTCTCGGCCTCGTGGGATTAATCCAAGCTCGCGTAGATATCGGGCCGAACAATTCCAAGCTTTTTCAAGCGGAACTGGAGCGTCGACCGATTTATTCCGAGACGCGCCGCCGCCCCCTGTGATCCGGCGAGAACCCACCGGGTCTCGTTTAGGATTGCCAGAATGTGCGCGCGTTCGGCTGCTTCCAGAGTTTGGTCTTTGCCAGCATCACGGCGAGGTTGGGTGTCGCTCTCAATGTCTCGAAGCGTAATCTGCAGCACGGGTCCTTGGGAAAGAATCACCGCGCGCTCGATTAGATTCTGCAGCTCGCGGATGTTTCCCGGCCAAGCGTATCGTGTTAAGGCGGCCATTGCTTCGGCAGGGATTGTCTCAATGGTCCGGTTCATCCGCCGGGCAAAACACTGAACAAAATGATTTACCAGCAATGGGATATCTTCCGAGCGTTCCCGCAAGGCTGGAACGTAAATAGGAAAAACATTCAGGCGGTAAAACAGATCTTCGCGAAATTTCTGCTGCTCAACCATCTCTCGGAGGTCGCGATTGGTGGCTGCGATCAGGCGGGCATCGGTGTGAATAGTCCGTGTGCTTCCCAGCCGCTCGAATTCTCGCTCCTGGAGCACACGCAACAGCTTGGGCTGCAGCTCGATGGGAATATCCCCGATCTCGTCGAGGAATATCGTGCCGCGGTTCGCCAGCTCGAAGCGGCCGATGCGCTGTGCGATGGCGCCGGTGAACGCGCCTTTTTCGTGACCGAACAGCTCGCTTTCAAGCAGGCCTGTCGGTATGGCCGCGCAGTTTACTTTCACCAAAGTCCGTTCGTGGCGGAAACTCAGATTGTGGATCGCGCGGGCAATCAGCTCCTTGCCCGTACCCGTTTCTCCTAAAAGCAGAACTGTGGAATCCGTAGGAGCCACGATTTCGACTTGTTTTAGCGTACGCTTCAGAGCCGGGCTTTCGCCGATGATCTCCTCGAAGTTGTGTTCAGTTGGAATAAGCCGAAGCGGTGAGGGTTTCCTTGGCAACCTTTCTCTTGAGTCGATCACCTGCAGCTCTGAGGATGGAATCTCATCTACTTCGGACGCAGAATATGTATGAATAAAATCCATATCCTTCTCCTCTCTGCCGTTAAGCCAAATCGCAAGTGCTAACCTTGCCGCGGACTTCTCTCACCGATATTTCATGGTTTGCCTCCTTGTGACTTTCTGGTTCCAACTCTATATGGCCAATTGAGCAACCCCAGTGCCATTCTGTTAGAGATCGGGCATGCGCGTGAAAACATTGATAAATTCACCACAAAGGGCGAAGGGAAAATCGCTTGAGTCGCCGCGAGCGTTCGATATTCGGATGGTTCAGTCGCTCATCGTCTGAAATCCGAACGTTCTTCTTTAAAAAAATGGATTGACAATCTTAGGCCAGAGAAATAAGAGAATAGTATTACTTCATGTTCTCACTGGGGAGCCTGCGTGCGCCGGTCGTCGGTGGGCGCTTTTCGTAGCCGCTAGACTTCCAACCAGAAAAAGCCTCGTCTCGGGGTATCGGTACTATGGAGCCACTACGCACGATCCAAGGACCACATAGATCATACGACGAACGACTGACAATGGAAGCCTGGGAAAACCTGCTTTCAGGCAAGGAATTTTCCCCTGCGCCGCTTTGCGAATCGATTGTCCGCTCCTGGGATCGTTGCCGGTCCTCAAATGTAAACCCCTCTCTCTTGCATACGCCGGAGCTGGTTACAGCTGACGATTTCGTTCGCCTGGGTCAACAACACCGCGAACTGATTGAAGCAAGCACTCCGTTCACCGAGCCTGTTCGAGACCTCTTGTCGCAGACAAACAGCATCCTGATCCTTTCGGATCCCACCGGGCATATTCTAAAAGCGGACGGCGACCCGGCGACGTTGGAGGCCGCGGTGGAACACGGACTTGTGCCGGGCGGGCAATGGAATGAACAGTCCATTGGGACCAACGCAATCGGCACCGCTCTAGCCGCGGGAGAGCCGGTACAGGTGCATGGTGCGGAGCACTTTTGCGCTGGGATCAAGCGGTGGAGTTGCTCAGCGACTATAGTGCGCGATCCTTTCAACGGCGAAATCCTCGGCGGAGTCGATATTTCAGGTTTGGCGAAGGCTTTTAATCCGTACTGGTTAGGCCTAGCCATGACACTCGCCCGTTCCATTGAGGAGCGACTGGCTAGACGCAATGTGGAACGGCGATGTCGCCTGATAGAAGCGGGCTTGACACGCTTCTCAAATATGCCACCGGAAGGTTTGATTTTTTTCGACCGCAAAGGAAATGTTGTCAGGTCTGATACTCATGCTGCCCGTGCGCTCGCGGCTATGGAGGTCGAGCTGAAGATAAACGGTCGTGTAAATGCGTTCAACGAAGAATTTCCCGAGACGGCGAGAATGAAACTGCCGGAGTGGATTCGACCCGAATGGCTAGAACCTATTATTGATGGTGGCGAAAAACTCGGTACCGCGCTAGTGTTGCCGGCTCCGTCCCGATGTGGAAGCCAACTGCGTTACTCATCCGGCGTGACCCTCTCGAAGCCGGATCACGCACCTCGGGATTGCTTTGAGCAGATTCTTTGCGCCAGTCCGTCTCTGGGGCGTGTCGTAGAGAAGGCAAGAGAATTAGCTGAAGTGGACTTGCCCGCCCTTTTGCTGGGGGAGACTGGCGTAGGGAAGGAGGTGTTTGCCGAGGCGATCCATAAGAGCGGGCGCCGTACACAAGGTCCTTTCATTCCCCTCAACTGCGGCGGCATGCCGAGAGAAATTTTGGCCAGCGAACTCTTCGGCTACGTTGAAGGGGCGTTCAGCGGCGCACGGCGTTCTGGCATGGTCGGGCGCATCGCGGCGGCTAACAAAGGAACACTTTTCCTGGATGAAATCGGAGAGATACCGCTAGATATGCAACCCTATCTACTACGCGTGCTGGAGGAAGGCAAAATATATCCACTGGGTGACAACAAACCGCGCCGGGTGGACTTCAGGCTGATTGCGGCAACTAATAAGGATCTCCGAACCGAGACGACAGCCGGCCGATTCCGGTTGGACCTGTTCTATCGTGTCTCAGTCGGATTATTGCGGATCCCGCCACTGCGTGAACGAAAAGCGGACATTCCCTGCTTGGTGGAGCACTTTAACAGTCGTGTGGCCGAACGTCATGACAGGCCTATGAAAGAATTCGAGCCGGACGTCTTGGCGGCCTTCGCAGAATACAGTTGGCCAGGCAATGTTAGAGAGCTGCGTAACCTTGTCGAAAGCCTCGTGGTTTTGATGGGCAGAAGAAACACCGTCACGATGGCAGACCTTCCGCAGGAGTTCCTATCCTCGATCGGCGCCGGCCAGTCGACAAATCCAGGCTCAGAACCTGTCCTTACAAAATTGGCGGGGGCTGAACGTGACGCGGTCAAGACGGCAATTTACGCATGCCGCGGTAACCTTACTCAGGCGGCCGAAAAGCTGGGCATCGCAAAGAGCACGCTCTATCAAAAGATAAAAGAATACGGACTCGCTCAAGAGGTCACGAACGCGAGAGTAGGGCGGCCGACTGAGACAGCTCGTCTTTCCTAAGAACGACGCGGTTGCCGCCGGTCTTGATCACGACCAATTGAACCTCGAGCGCAGGCTGGTGTAGCAAAATTTGCTCTTTGGTCCACGTCGACTGAGCGAGGGCGAGGGTGCTACCCCGCGTGCCGAGGCGAATACGTCTCACTTTTCCTCCAGATCAAATAGCTTCTTCAAAGCCGCCACGTAAAGCGCGCTGTCCTCGTCTTCATCTCCGCTGTTCCGTTTGAGCTGAGAAATCGGAGTGTGGAGCAACTTGTTGATCATCGCGGTGGTCATGTCCTCCAATGCAGCGCGCTGCGCCTCGGACAAGTTTTTCAAATTCCCCGCCAAAGATTTCTCCAGTTCTTTGCGGCGAATGTCTTCGAAGCGCTGCCGCAAAGCCGTGATTGTGGGAACTTGTTCTAACGACTCCATCCATCGAACGAAAGTTTCCGCCTCAACGCGCACCATCTCTTCAGCTTTTTCCGCTTCGCTGGAACGGCTTTGCAGATTGTCTTCGGCGACGCTTTTGAGATCATCAATATTGTAGAGGTAGACGTTGTCGAGATCGTTGATTTGAGGGTCAAAGTTCCGCCGGTCGCCAATATCAATGAGTAACATCGCTCTTTGCTTTCGCTCGCGGAGTACTTTTTCGACGGTCGCTGCTGCCACGAGCACTTCCGCCGCCCCCGTGCAACCGATGACTACGTCCGCGATCGTAAGGTAGCGCGGAAAATCCTCAAACCGAATCGGGCTCCCCTGGATCTGTTCGGCCAACAGAACAGCCCGCTCAAAGGTGCGGTTGGTCACCATAAGACTTCGAACGCCCTGACTCACAAGATGGCGCGCCATCAGGGCGCCGATCTTGCCCGCGCCAATTAGCATGACAGTTTTGTCGTCAAACCGATCAAAGATCCGCTTCGCCAAGTCCACGGCCACCGAGCTCACGGACACCGCCCCGCTGCCGATTCCAGTTTCCGTGCGCACCCGCTTTGCCACCGAAAACGAGCGATGAAACAGTCGATGCAGCACCGCGCCCACCGTGCCCGCCTGTTGAGCTGTCTCGTAA
>VBKY01000250.1 GCA_005879255.1 Deltaproteobacteria bacterium | reverse complement strand
GGGGCGGCACTCATTTTGGATTTGCATCCTAATACGTTACGCTCACGCATGCGCAAACTCGGTGTTCGACGACCGGCTGGAGATGCGACGCCCGCTCCTCGATCGATATAGTGGATGACGGCTCGACAAAATGAAAAGCAGCTGAAGCCATAGCAATTCTAGTTTATCTGACCGAACCATCTTAAGCGTGCTTTTGATGGATCCGTGCCGCAAAGACTCGGCATCAGGCGGTGGTAGGAACCATGCCGACAGAAACATCTCGATAAGCGCCTCTACGCTCGAGCCGCTGCGGACCCAACCGAGCTCCGAATGAGTGATCTGGTCTTTGACACTACTGATTTAGCGCGGGTCTCAACGACTGAATGTGAGCACCCTCGTGTCCGCCTGGCATTGAGCGTCCTCCTGGTCTGTGCGGGCTACTACATCGGGGCTTTGGCAGGCAAGTCACTCAAGTTTCCGAGTTCCAACCTTGCGCTCATCTGGCCGCCCACCGCCATTCTGCTCGCGGCACTGCTGCTCGCGCGACGGCGAACGTGGTGGATTTATCTACTCGCCGCCGCTCCCGTCCATATCTTGGTGCAAGTGCAAGACGCCGTGCCGGTTTGGGGGATCATGAGCCAGCTCCTCGGCAATTTTGGTCAAGCGGTACTGGCTGCGCTGAGCGTCCGTCATTTCAACAAAGGAGCGCCGCCTTTCGACAGTTTTCGGGCGATGGTCATCTTTATGCTCGGCGCAGTCATTTTCGCACCTGTGGTTGTCTCCAGCATCGCCGCCTATCTCTACGTTCTCAGTGGTTGGGAACATAGCTACAGGTATGCTTTGGGAGCGCGGGTGTTGTCGAATGCCCTTTCGACCCTCATGATCGTGCCACCGTTCATTCTATTGGCCAGCCGTAAGGTGACGGCAGAAACCGCTTCCGTTCCCCAGCGCTATGTCGAAGCAAGCTCGCTCCTAGTCGCCCTTGTCCTCACCGGTTGGATAACTTTCAGTAAAGAGGGAGAAGCATTGTTCGGCATGGCCTGCCCCATCATCCTGCCGTTGCCGGTACTTTTGTGGTCGGCCGTGCGCTTCAGACTGGAAGGTCTGTGCCTCTGTCTTCTGCTAGTCGCTTACTTCGCCTTTACGCACGCTGCCGACGGCCATGGCTTTTTCGCCATGAACTCGCCGGAGCAGAACGTACTCTCTCTTCAATTCTATCTCATCCTGATCGCCCTACCGCTGATGTTGCTGGCAGTATTGATCGAGGAGCGAGGAAACAAACAGGAGACGCTGCGCGAGAGCGAGGCGCGCTACCGGGCGCTGGTGGTGGCCGGCGCGGAGATGGTGTGGCGAGCGAATGCACAGGGTGAAGGGTTCTTCGTTACCCCGACGTGGCAAGAACTTACCGGGCAGAACGAAGAGCAGCTGCGCGACTTTGGTTGGCTGGAGGCTGTCCATCCCCACGACCGCGAGCGGAGCAGACGATTCTGGCAGCAGGCGATGCGTGACAGGCATGCGTACGAGAACGAGTTGCGCGTCCGAACTCGCGAAGGAAACTATCGCTATTTTCACGTTCACGCAGTTCCGGTTATCGCGCCGGATGGAGGTGTGTGCGAGTGGGTGGGAACGAATACTGATATTACCGAGCGCAAGCGCGCCGAGGACGCGCTGAGACAGAATGAGAACCGGGTTCGCCTGTTTGTCGAGCATACGCCGGCATCGGTTGCCATGTTCGACCGGGATATGCGCTATCTATTGACCAGCCGCAGATGGCTGACGGATTACAACTTGGGCGAGCAGGACGTCATCGGCCGCAGCCATTACGAAGTTTTTCCGGAGATTCCGGAACGGTGGAAAGAGATTCATCGGCGCTGCTTGGCCGGCGCGGTGGAGACCTGCGAGGAAGATTCTTTCGATCGTCTCGATGGGACAACGGATTGGACTCGCTGGGAAATCCGACCGTGGTATGTCCCAAGCGGGGAGATCGGCGGCATCATCATGTTCACCGAAGTGATCACCGAGCGCAAGGGAACGGTTGGAGGCGGAGAACGTATATCTGCGAGGAGAGGTGTCGGGGGCACACCGTTATGGCGAGCTTACCGGTCAGACGCAGGCGATCCAGAACGTGCTTCGTCAGGTCAAGCAGGTAGCGCCCACGGACATGACGGTGCTGGTGTTGGGAGAGACGGGGACGGGCAAGGAGCTAGTGGCGCGTGCGGTTCATGCGAATAGTGCGAGGAGAGAGCGGCCGTTGGTGAAGGTGAACTGTTCGGCGTTGCCCGGGGAGTTGATCGAGAGTGAATTGTTTGGGCACGAGCGGGGAGCCTTTACGGGGGCGGTATCGAAGCAGGTGGGGCGCTTTGAATTAGCCAATCGGGGGACTATTTTTCTCGATGAGGTCGGCGAGCTGCCGTTGAGGTTGCAGTCGAAGTTATTGAGGGTATTGCAGGAGGGAGAGTTTGAGCAGTTGGGGAGCGCCAAGACGGTCAAGGTGGATGTGCGGGTAATCGCGGCGACCAACCGCAATTTGCGCGAAGCGGCGCAGCGCGGANNNTACTATCGGTTAAATGTTTATCCGCTCCAGATCCCGGCGCTGAGGGAGCGCCGAGAAGACATCGGGTTATTGGCGGAGATATTTTTACAGGAAGCGGGGCGGCGGTTGGGGAAGAGCTTTGGCAAGATACCGGGTGAGGTGACTGCAGCGTTGCAGGAGTATAGTTGGCCCGGCAACGTGCGTGAGTTGGAGAATGTCATCGGCCGAGCGGCCGTCACTTCCATGGGTAACGTGTTCCAACTGCCGGAAGGGTGGAAGGCGGACGTCAATTCGATTAACCGGAACACCAGTCCAAGCTCGCAAGAGCAAGCACGTTCGAAGCCGGCAGTCGCACATTCCGAACGAGAGCCAACGCTCGGCGAGATGGAAAAAAACCATATTTTAGAGGTCTTGCATCAGACAAATTGGCGGATTGAGGGACCGAAGGGGGCGGCGCCCATTTTAGGATTGCATCCTAATACGTTACGCTCGCGCATGCGCAAACTCGGCATTCAGAAATCAGCCGGCGAAGGGAACAATGAAGCTAAACCGAATAGTAACAAAACTGTTTCGACGCATTAAAATCACATCGCGGCGACGTAGTTAGCTTTCCTCCGTCTCAGTGCTCTATCTCTGCGTTCCACACACTCTCTTTAACCGCTCTTCCTCAGGTTTTCGGAAGTGAAAAATCAGCCAGTGCCGGATAGGCAATGAGGGCCGCTACGAGTACTCTTCAAATAGCGAACAGTAATCAGTGGATCGGATCGGTTCCTCGCGGGTGTGGAGCGAATCCAGCCATCGTACCCAATCCCACATATTGGGCATAATGCGATGACAGGTCCGATTGTTCCGATAGCACACGCAGTTGAGTCTCTGCATCCGGTGAAATTCTTTTGTGTTTCCGTTAAGAACGAAACGAAGGACAGAATAAAATAGCCTAGAGTGCAAGTCCCGAAAGAGTCTCCGAAGCTCCCTAAGTGGAGTTTACCATGGATAAGATGCTTATCGCGGTCTTCGAACGTGAAGGTCAGGCATCCGCAGCCGCCGGCGCAATGAGGGAACTGTCCAAAGAAGACGTATTGCTGATATACGCGTTCGCCGTGATTGTAAAAGATGTCGGCAAAGTATCTATCGTGGATTTCAAGAGCGGAGATTGTAGGGATCCGGTGTTGGGAGTAGCCACTCGAAGCCTTATCAAATTACTCGCAGGGCCATATTGCTCCGCTGACCATGGCAATTCATCGGCTTTCACCGACGGGATGATGGAAATGGCAAACGCTGGTGTCGACTCTATCTTTGTCGACCAAGTAGCACGCCATCTATTGCCCGGAAGAGCGGCTATTGTGTCTGAGATCGAAGAGGAAACGACGAATGCAATGGACACTCTCCTCGAATCTCAAGGAGGAACTGTATTTCGTTGCGGACGGAGCGAAATCATGGACGTTCAGATCGCCAAAGAGTTGGACGCTTTACATAGCGAAATCCAAACCGTGGAAATGCAGGTATTACAAACGCCGGAGGGCACGAGAGCGCAACTGCAGCGGCAGCTCGATCTAGCGAGGGCCAGGTTCCAGGCGACGAAAGACCGAGCCAGACAGCACGCGGCATCGATCAAGCGCGAGGCCGAGGCCAAAATCGTTTCGTTGCAGGAGCGCAGTGCGAAAGTGGAGGGCGGAATCAAAGCAAGGCTCGACAAGCTGGCCGATGAAATCCGAGTCGACTATGTGAATCGCGCGACGAAGTTGAACCTTGCGTGGAAATTGGCCGGCGACGTGTTCGCGTGTTTTCTCTTCTTCGTGCTTAACTGATTCGCTGGCTTAGCGGCATATTTGCCTTTTGCCATGCGGCACCGATCTTTAGCGCGCCGCTATTTTTTATCTCGGATATCATGTTTAGGCCTACACGCTACGCCTTTTGTACGCTCAAGACCATGGTTTCTGAGGAAGGGAAATGCCAATGCAAAATCAGGGAACGCCTGATATTTACAATACAAGGAAACTCATAGATTCGGATATAACTGGATACGAAGATGATTTCCATGCTCTTTGCGATATTCGACAGGGTAGACGAAACACAGGAAAAAGCGCGACTGCTTCGACGATTGTGCGCTGCCGGCATGATCGACATTTACTCCCTAGCCGTTATCACCAAAGACAACCATGGGTCGGTAACAGTGAAACAAGGAGGTGATTGCGGCTGCGTCGGCGCAGTGCTCGGAATAATTTTCGGCAGCTTGATGGGCTTGCTGGGAGGTCTAATCGGTTTCGCAGGCGGCGCGCTGGCCGGCGCTCTCGTTGGGTGGTGGGTCGATTTGAAGACCATCGGGGTGGCGGCCGAAATCGCCAATAGCGTGGCGAGTTTCCTCTCACCCGGACAATCCGCGTTGGTGACTGAAATGGATGATGAATCACAGCGTCTGGACACACACCTTGTTTAGCATCCTGAATTGAAGCGAGGAACACGCCGGCGTTTCCGTGCCGCCTGCAGCGGCGGCCCAGACTGACTTAGCCGCCGGTACTCATTGATGAACAAATCGATATGCCGACTTTAAGCAACTTGAGAGTCACTTCTGAGGGGTTGAGATACTAATCGGACACGTCAGCCCTGTTGTCTTTCCTTCATGATGCGAATGAGACCTTCGAAAGATGAATGCGCGATCACCCGGTGAAACTGGGCGCGGTAGTTGTCAATCAGGCTTACGTCATCGATGATGACGTCGTAGACTTTCCAATTTTCTTCGACAAAATGCATTCGGTAGCTGACGAACAAATCTTTGGCGCCTTTGGTAACGATCTTGGTATCGATCTCCGCGCGATTCGCGTCGTTAGACTCACGGGTGTAGAGAACTGTTGAGTCTTTATACTCGCGGATGCCGCCGATATACGATCTTGCCAACATAGCCATGAAAAGCTTGACGTATTGTTCCTGCTCCTCAGCGGTGCGATCTGCCCAGTGAGCGCCTAAAGAGCGCTTCGCCATTTCGGCGAAGTCAAACCTGGGAATGATGATTTGCATCACCTTAATCCTAAACGCATCAATTTCGGGTTCGGAATCAAAGCGGGCTGACTTGAGAATGAGAACGATTTGTTCCCACGTCTCCTGCAACTGTCCCGCTGGTGTGATGCCGGTCGAGGCGGGCGGATTCCATAAAGAACTGCCCATAAAAAGAATCGCCGCAGTGGTAATTTTACATGCTCGGTTCATTCGTCCAACCTCTGTCGCAACGTTGAACCCTATCAATCGCATAAAAAAGAACCATCAGGGTTCTGCTGATTTTCGAACGCGAAATCCCTCAGCAAGGTAAATTGACGGTAATGTCATCGCGATTTTCTCTTGTGTGTTCCTCTCCGGTGTACGGTAACGCAGAAAAGTTCAGAGCGATCCGCATTGGCGCGATCCGATCCTGTTTTACGAGTACTTCCATGGCGACAATGGCGCGGGCATCGGCGCGAGTCATCAAACGGGTTGGACAGGTTTGGTGGCGCGGTCGATCAAGTCGTTAGCGGTGTTGAAGTCGACCGACTGCTGGAGAAGGGCTTCGAGGCTGGCTGCGATGAAAATCGTCCGTTCGTATTGAGGCCAACCAATGTGATCGACATCGTTGCCACGCCTAGCTCTTGCTGTCCTGACGATGGCGCTTTGGTTTCTTAGAAACTGCGACGGGTAAATCACGGCACCGATCGCCAGCAGACATAGACCCATCCGAATCTTAGTTTCCTAAGGGACTTGGAAGCCGAAATCATCCAACGCCCGATTTCAACCGCTCACCATCACAGATAACGTCTCGTCAAGAATGTGACACGCGGAGAGTGTGGAGAATCCGTATGCAAGCCTGGCTTCGAAAGCTGACCAGCTTAATTGCGTTTCTCACCTTAGTTTCGGCCGGAGCGTGTAAGCAAGAAAAGTCACCGACAGACGGACAATCTTCTGCCACAAGCATCGGTGGCGGCGCTGATCAGTCGGTTCTCGCCGAGGCGATCGTCATTCTCCTCTTTATTGCCCGCAAACAAGCGCAGGACGCTGGCGAATGTGTGCAGGACGAGCAGCGACCGGATCGGCGAAACGGCGAAGATCGCACATTGAAGCGACTGCTCTGTGATCCACTTCGCGACAAGAAGCAAAGCGCGCTTCTTCACAGCAAGACCTCGGGTTTGAAAACTGTTGCTAGTCCGCCGAAAGAGTAAGTGAGTTGTCCGTACGGCTTGAATCGGTACTAGTCGGAGAGAAAGGAGGATTCATGCATCGCGAATTGTGCGGCGTGGCAGGCGACTCCGAAGATTCGGAGAAGTCTCAACCCAACAGGTTAAGTTCGACAGAATATTTACCGGTCGTTGATTCACGATCATTTCGTGCCCCGGAAGTAAATCTTATGGCAGCTGTCTTGGATGACGCGATCATCTGTTTCATCAAATACCTAACGGCGAAACAGCGTAGGGACCGGCGGCTCTTTCGTGAAACTGAGGAATGGTTGTTTGCCGAGGACTCGAATTGGCCATTCAGCTTTGAAAACCTGTGTGGGTTTTTAGAAATCAATCCGCATTATCTTAGGGGCGGTCTCTTGCGTCTGAAGCAGCAGCTTGGCACGCGAGAGCAAAACGAGGGAAAGCCATCCCATCCCAAGGCAGTGACCTATCACCGCGCCTAACATCTCTGGATGAGGAAGGTATTGCCTGGACTCCTGGCTAAGGTGTTTCGCTGATCACGGCCAAAGCTGCGATGAAAGGTTTTAAGCGACAAGGGAGAAATAATTATGTCAAAATCAACGGATTATACGGCTGAAGAATGGAAGGTGATTTCTTCCGCCCCCATGCTGGCAGGCTTGCTTGTGTCCGTTGCCGATCTTGGTGGTCCTATTGGAATGGTCAAGGAGGCGATGGCCGTCGTGAAAGCGGTGACTGAGACTGCGACAAGCACTTCTAATGAGTTGATCCGGGCCGTGGCTGAAGCGATCAAGGCAAGGGACGGAAGGCCGGATACATCAGAGCTTCGCACCGACCCGGCGAACGCCCGCGCCATCCTGATCGCGCGTTGCAAGCGAGCTGCCGCACTGGTTGGACAGAGGTCGCCTGCCGAGGCGGAAGAATACAAACGTTAGCTGGTGTCGCTCGCGCGAAAGACCGCAGAGGCTGCCAAAGAAGGCGGCTTCCTAGGTATCGGTGGTACGGTGGTCAGCGAGGCAGAAAACGCCGCGCTCCGGGAGATGGCGGTGGCGCTAGGTGTAAACGCTGCCTAGGGTCAAAGCCACGGCGTTGCCGCAACGACGCCACTGGCACACAAGGTGACGACGGCATGGGATGGTGGTTTGCTCGCTGTGATCGGCGTCAAAAAGAACGCTAGAGCATCTGCAGAGTTCCACTTGCGCCCGCGATGAGCTTTCCTCACGCAGAATATCAGCGCCGGATTCGTCATAGTTAACGACATCGGTGTTTGGCTGTGGAGCGTTCAAAGACCTTCATGCCGACAGTTGCATCCCAGACTGCAATGGCAGGCGCGATGACCGCCGCTGCGTAATTCCTCCCCTTGGTGCGTGGCGGCGGTCATCGGCATTGGAGTTATCTGAGCTTGTGCCGTTGGCTCAGATCTTCATGAGTAAGAGTTTTAGAAGCATAAATTAGGGTTTTCCCGATGGCCGAGACACTCTCGTGTGAAATAGAAGGGTTAAAAACCGAGGGAGTCGTAAAACATGGTCCAAGGTTGTGCCGGACCAAAGCACATCAAGACGACGCCCGAGCGCGATCTCGATTATATAAAAAGCCGAGAACTGCTTTTGCAGATCGCGTCAGCCGGGGAGGCATTGCAGGATTACGCCGTAATATGGTGCCCGTAGTTCCGAGTCCAATGGTCGGCAAATGATCTTTGGTACTTGGCGACGAAATTGTGCCTTCAAAATCGTCAGGAGGTGAAACATGGGAATCCTATCGTGGATTATTTTCGGACTGATAGCGGGCGCGCTTGCGAAACTCATCATGCCGGGCGACGACCCAGGAGGAGTCATCATTACAATCATTATCGGCATTGCCGGCGCCATCATCGGCGGTTTCATTGCCGTTCTGCTCGGATACGGTGATATTACCGGTTTCGATTTTCGCAGTTTCCTCGTCGCGATCGTCGCCGGCCTGGTGCTACTGGGCGGGTATCGGCTTTTGAAGAGAGTTTAGCAAATTCTCAAATGGAATGATTGATAATAAGAGAACCCGCTTAACCATGAAACTCCCAAGAGGCGCGCGGAACACATCTATGTAAATTCGTTTCAGTTGGTTAAATTCACGTCTTGCTCGTGCCTGGAAGCGGCTGGTTGCTACGAATCGAATCGTCAAGGCGCTGCTTTGTATCTCTTAGAGAACCGACGACGACACATTGCGCGCGGCTACGAATCGCTTTTAGGTATAACAACAAGTGTGGGCTCTACGCAGTCGACCGGCAGCCCTTCAAGTGCCCCTGCGGCTCGGCGGCGGCTACGACGGCAGCGCCCGCGCGACAAGTCGCCGCAACAAAAAGTAGGAGAAAGGAAGATGAGAAGGCACTGTCCCTTCGTCTTTTCGTTACTGGTTATTGCCGCCACCTGCAGCGCGTGCACGCACACCTTGGAACGAGACACAGCAGCCGACCTCGGCGGCACGTCCTGGCAGCTCGTCAAGTTTCAGGGCAGTGACGACAAGACGCTGACGCCGGACGACAAGGCGAAGTACACGATCACCTTCGGAGCCGATGGTGCCGTGAGCGCGCGCGTCGACTGCAACCGTGGACGCGGCACGTGGAAATCGTCAGGACCGAATCAGCTCGCGTTAGGCCCACTAGCGCTCACGCGCGCCATGTGCCCGCCCGGGTCGCTGCACGATCAGATCGTCAAGCATTGGGACTACATCCGCTCGTACATTATCAAGGATCGCCATCTCTTTCTGTCGTTGATGGCCGACGGTGGCATCTATGAGTTCGAGCCGATCGCCGGATGAACGATCCGCGATTTGCCACACCGTCCGTGATCAACTATGTGACGTCGAAGTTTCATCACCACCCAACCGGCACAGATCTCCCAGATGATTTACGACCCGCGCAATGCGCAGTAGACTACGGGCCTCGATCATTGGGGCGAGGATGGTGTGACCGGGCGTCTGTCGCTCACCTTTCCAGCAAAATTGCCGGCCGCACGGGCTACTACACTCTTCAAGCGATCGGTTCCGACGGCTGAACTTTCTCGAAGCCGTAGTTGCCTCAGGGATTTTGAATCAAAAATAGGGGAACACCCGATAGCGGGTTTACTCTGCGTAAACCTCATCTGTCGTGCGCGTGCATGGCACTCCATGACTCAATGCGATTGATAACAAACAAGGAGGATTGACATGTCAAAGGCTGAAGAAAGCGCTATGTCGGAAAGAACCGGCCAGGCCGACGAGCCGCTGACCTCGTTCGAAAACGAAGGCAGGCGGTTCAGAGGTGCGACTCGCGTTGTCCAAAACGGCAAGACCGTTGCTCAACGTTGGAGCAGGCAGGGTCTGCGTGCGGCTCAAGGACTGGCCGGCAATGCGAGGGACCATATCAAGCAGGACCCGGTCCGGTCTGCCGTTATCAGCGTCGCGATCGGTCTAAGCCTCGCCGCGCTGGTTGCGTGGCGATTAAAGCGGCATCCATCACAAGCGCCAAACAGCTCGGCTGTTCATGATTGATCTTGCACAACTGATCCCGCTAGCGATTCAGGCGAGCATCTTTCTGCTTGTCTTTGCTCTCGGCCTGCGCGCGAGCTATGCGGACGCAACTTATGTACTAAGGCGGCCCGGCTTGCTCGCACGCGCGCTATTCGCGATGTATATCGTCGTGCCGGTCTTCGCGGCGATCTTGGCCGCGTTATTTGATCTCACGCGTGCGGTTAAAGTCGCTCTTCTTCTCATCGCGGTATCGCCGGTCCCGCCGATTCTACCCGGAAAGCAACTCAAGTTCGGCGCGCGCGCAAGATGTTTATGGACTACCATGTTTTCTGTCGCCTGATCCGGCAAGCTCGTTATAAGTTATTCAAATAAGAGCCAGCTTATGTTCCGCGCTATTGCGGTGGCCATTGCTATTGAGTGGCTGTCGCTCATTACTGGTTGCGCCAGCGGCATCCCGAGCGGTTCCGGTGCGATGCAACGGGAACCACCCCGAATCCTCTCTTTGAGAGGCACGCTGATCTATCCTGCGCGAATCGCGCTTCCGCCTGAGAGCATCGCTGTCGTCGAACTGCGGGATGTTTCTTCCAGCAACCATCCAGTCATTACGGAGCAACGGATAGCGTTGGGAGGGAGGCAGGTTCCGATTCAGTTCGAATTGACGGTCAATCGCTCCGCGCTGGCGACGAGCAGACAATACAACGTTCGTGGCGGTGTCTTCTTGAGTGGCAAACCGACATGGGCAACCGAACCCGTATTGATCGACCCGGCGTCGGAAGCCATAGACCTTGGAACCCTGATTATGATGCCTGTCGAGGCTTGGGCGTTTATCGCCGCACTGCGCTGCG
Source organism: Deltaproteobacteria bacterium (assembly GCA_005879255.1). Next base: position 7,451 of record VBKY01000250.1, on the reverse strand, counting down.
GCAATCAGAATGTTACGATCGGTTACACGGCTGACACGATGCATCTCGCGCTCGGCAAGGAGACCATCGAGATGCGTCCAGTGGAGGCCGCGTCAGGGGCGAAATTTGCGGCGACTGGCGATCCGACGACAACGTTCTGGTCTAAGGGCGACCGGGCGATGCTGGTTTTGAGAGGGCAGACTTATCCCGAATGCATGCGGGTGGAGACGGAATCGAAGGTGTTCCGTGCGACCGGCAACGAACCCGGTTGGCGCCTCCAGGTCACGGACACCAAGATAACGTTCTTAGATAACTATGGGCAAACGCGTATCGAGGCGCCGGCGCTCCCCGCCGAAACAACGGCTGCATTCAGGCAATATGCGGCCAGAACCGACGGCCATGAATTGATCGTGAGGATCTTCGACCGACTCTGCAGCGACACGATGACTGGCATGCCGTATCCGAATGAGGCCGTAGTCGTGTTTGACGGCAAGCAGCTCAACGGGTGTGGTGGCGACCCCGGCGCACTGCTGCAGGGCGGCGAATGGGTGGTTGAAGACATCAACGGAACCGGCATCATCGATCCCTCGCGCGTAACGCTCAATTTCGCTGTGGACAGCCGTGTTTCAGGTAGGGCGTCATGCAATACCTACACGGGCGCATACACATTGACAGGAGAAGGGCTCACCATCTCCAAAACTGGCGTGACCATGATGGCGTGCGCTCCGGCGCTGATGCGTCAGGAAGACTTGTTTCTCGATATATTGAAAAATGTTCAAGGCTTCGCGCTGGCCCCTGATAACGCGCTCATTTTGCGCACCGGCGATGGGCGCACCATGACGGCGCGGCGCGGCTAGCCCACGCGGCCGGTTTTAAGGAGATTGCGGCTCAGTTTCCGAATGCTCGGCAACGATCGTTCAACAAGCGCTGCAACGAAAAGCAATTCTGCGGCGCTCCATTGCCGCCGCCGGGCGCTAATGTCAGCAGAGTTTCGTGGCGGAGGTCGACCGGTGCGCGAGGATGGGGTTGGGCGAATCGCCTCCACCTGATGGAAGGAGAATGTTATGAGAGTCCGTTTGTTGTTTTCCACGGCAGCGCTCTTGGGGCTTGTTCTAGCCGGTTGCGCGGCTTCCGGCGCACGCATCACGCAGACTGATGCCAGCGAAAGCATGGTGAGAGGAACCGTCGCTTACCGCGAGCGTATGGCCCTCCCAACCCGACGCCGTAGTGGAAGTTCGGCTCTCCGACGTGTCGCGCCAGGATGTGACCGCGCCAGTGATCGCCGAGACGACGGTGCTGCCCGAGGGCCACCAGGTTCCGATCCCCTTCGAATTACGCTACGACCCGGGCAAGATTGATCCGAATCGAACGTACGCTCTGCGCGCAACGATACGCAGTGCGGGACGGATCATGTTCACGACGACCACGGCGTATCGTGTGATTACCCAGGGAAACCCGACGCAGGTAAACCTTATGCTCGAACGGATCGTCGCGGGCTCGGGTGGATCGCGTGTACATTTCGTCGGCGCGCTCTATCACGTGAGGTGTTGAGGCAAATCAGGGGGCCGCCGAAGCTGCGTGGCGTAGTGGAAATGCTCTGCAATATCTGGGGAAGGACCGGCGGCCAAAAGATCAATACGGTTTGCCTGACCCCGAATGGGTGACCTCGACCAACCTCGTAACAGTGCCGTTGATCGAAGTAACCCTCAGTTGATTATCTTTGCGTCCTAAGGAAATTGGACCGCTAAATCAGCGGCTGCCTGATGGCGGCCGGGGCGACTCAACCGTAAGTTCAGTAGCGGATCCAGCATAAAGGCCGCCGGTGGTGTCAAGTGCGAAGGCTAGTTTTTTCTGTAGCACGTTCAGCGATCACCCTGTTGATGGTCGTGAGTTTCGCGCTGACCACCGCGTGCGACAAGCAAGATCAACCCTCGGCAAAAACCCCTCCCGGCGCGACGACTGGCAGTGGCCAAAGTGCTCTTGAGGCGGCCTTGGTCATCTTCCTAGTAGCAGCCGACAGAGCGCATAAGAAATCAGAACCATCGGCCGACGAGCAGGCGCAACCAGAGCTCAAAAAAAGGACCGCGCAAAATGCCGCTCGTACTCGTATGGAGAGACCGCGTGCGCCCTCAAGGCACTCGCTGGGACACGAAAAGCACGACTCGTAGGGCGAAGCGGCGCCATGACGCTTTTTCGGGGCGAATTTCCGAACACATCGTGCGGGGTCCGGGGTCGCCTCCGTGCGTGCAGGAGTGGACGGCGGTATTCTGTTTATTGTTATCGAACTCCGGCGGCTTGAACTTCCGAGAAAAAAAATACCGCCGCTGTTCCAGTCTAAGGAATTTAGCGGTCAATATCAGGTTAATCCTGATTCAGATAGCACATGATTCTGTAGCATTCTCCGAGAACCCTACATTTCGATTACATTAGCTTAATCGTAGGGAGGAGAAGTGTTTACTGCGAGCCTAATCCGGATTCAAGCGAAATTCTCAGATTCCGTGGCGGGCCAAAGCTTACGATAACGGATCGCGCGTCCCAAAATAATTCGCCAGAAATGCGCTAAGAGTCGGGCACTGTCCATTCTGGAAACATTCGTGATCTTCGTAAACACACCGCATTCGGTGAGCCGAATTTTCGTTCTTTCTCTTGTTATCTCCTCTTGTACATTGCATCCGGGTTTATTTTTACCCGTTGTCAGCGACGACCGGCTCGAAACGTTTGTCGCTAAGGAAGCGGCGAGAATTCTCCTGGTATCGGACCACGCGCACAAAACGGCGCTTTATAGTTTTTATCTCGTCAATTTTCCGCGCAAGGATATTTTGGGCCTGAGTATTGGCGGACATCGGATTTTCATAAGTTACGATCTGACGCGTCGGGCCTATGAGCATAACGGCTACCTTTGGCTGTTCAGACATACCCTCGCTCATGAAATAGCTCATGATGTGTTAGGGCATAGTAAGAAGGAACGTGCGCCAAGTGTAAACGCCGTTTCTCGCTCTCCTGGCCAAATTAAAGGGCGTGACTTGGGCCTGCCGCCGCTCATTTCAGTCCGTAATTATTCGCTGGCTTCAGAGCTAGAGGCCGATCGAAAGGCCATCGAGTATTGGCAGAAAATAGGCTGGGATTGTCGCATCTGGATTGAATTGTTCAGAGGCTTTCTTGACCGGGGCTATACCGGCGATTCAACTCATCCTACTGAGGAACGTCTTACCCAAGCGAGTAGTTTGTGCCACTCGGGACCTTCACAAAAAGGAGTGCTCTGACGGTGAAGACCGCTGTTCCGGCAATTTGTCTGGATGATGCCGTGCGAGTTAGCTACGGCGGTTGGCGGCTCGTTAGGACCAGGGCGTGTGAATCAGTACGGGAGACCGCGCCGTAGGGACGGCAGGCGGCAGCCGTGACGACATCGATGTGGACGCATGGGCCGTTGAGACTTTGGCGCGTGAATTTGGCGCGAGAACGACTGCATCGCCGCTCCCCCGGTCTCTGGGCAGTTCGAGCGAAAGGAGAAGTTATGAGCCACGCGATCGACATGACGGCACTCAAACCAGCGCCGGCAAAGCCAGAGCAGCCGCCGTTTGAGAATATGGTGTGGATTCCCGGCGGCACTTTTCTCATGGGATCGGACAAGCATTATCCGGAGGAAGCGCCGGCGCACGAGGTAACTGTTGATGGTTTCTGGATGGACAAGCACACCGTCACCAACGAAGAGTTTCGCCGCTTCGTCGAAGCGACCAAGCATGTCACCCTCGCTGAGCGCCCGCCCAATCCCGAAGATTATCCCGGCGCCAAGCCCGAATTGCTCGTGCCCGCCTCCGTCGTCTTCCAGAAACCGCGCCAACGAGTGGATTTGAGGGATTGCTATCAATGGTGGACTTATATTCCCGGCGCCAACTGGCGCCACCCCGAAGGACCCGCGAGCTCTTTAAAAGGGAGAGCAAAGCATCCCGTCGTGCAAGTCGCCTATGAAGACGCCGAAGCCTACGCCAAGTGGATCGACAAAGAGTTGCCTACTGAAGCCGAATGGGAGTTTGCCGCGCGCGGCGGGCTAGCGGGAGCGGAGTTTGTTTGGGGCGATGAATTCACGCCGGGCGGCAAACACATGGCCAACAGCTGGCAGGGTGAATTTCCCTGGCAGAATCTGAACGAGGACGGCTACGAAGGCATTGCGCCGGTCGGTAGTTTTCCAGCCAACGGCTACGGGTTATACGACATGGCTGGCAACGTCTGGGAATGGACCACGGACTGGTATCAGGAGCATAGCCAAGTCGTTCACTCATGCTGCGCGAGCTTCAACCCCAGGGGCGGCGATCGTGACAAGAGTTTTGATCCGGCCTCGCCTCAGACCAAAATCCCGCGCAAAGTTATGAAGGGCGGCTCGTATCTATGCGCGCCGAATTACTGCCGGCGCTATCGACCGGCCGCGCGCATGGCTCAGCCGGTCGATACTTCGACGTGCCATTTGAGTTTTCGCTGCATCGTTCGGGCTAAAAACTGAGCAGGAAATCAGGAAAGCTGTCTCGCAAAACTTTGAGCCAAAAAAAACAGACACGGAGGTTTCATATGCTTAGTGTTCAGCGGGTTTCACGATCGATTTTACTTTTGCTGGTGGTGATGGTGCTCGCAACAACCGCCATATCAGGAGAGAGTCCGAAACCTTCGGGAAAGGTCACGATGGAGAGTAAATCCATCGCTGCCGGTATCGGTGTTACCTGGGGTGAAGGGAAACTCAACTTCAAAGGGAAGGACTACCCGTTTTCCATCGACGGCCTGACGGTCGTAGATTTTGGCATCAGCAAGGCGAGCGCTACGGGCGACGTTTATAACTTGACCGACGTCGCGAAGTTCCCGGGCACCTATGTGGCGGCTGAAGCTGGGTTTACCCTAGCCGGCGGCATGGGCGGCATGGTGCTGCGAAATCAGGATGGCGTGGTGATGCATATTCGCTCGGTTTCGAAAGGCGCCAAGTTGCAACTTGGCACCAGCGGACTGACTATCAAGCTAAAGCAGTAATAGCTGTCGGGATTTAGATTACGACGTTCGCCGACGGCACGACGCGGGTCGCGAGCAGCTTCCAGGCCCAGATCGATCGCGACCCCATCACGTTGTGACGCCGTTTCGATTCTGCCTACGACCGCAAGGTGGGCCGTTAAAGGTCAACACCAGCTCCGTCAGGAATTTGGAAGTCGATTATCAGGGAAGACCTGATGGTCAATCACCCTCGCTAAAATTAGAACTGGAACAAATTGCCGCCGGAGGAGGTTTCGATGGCGCAACAAGAACAAAAGAAACCTAATATTCTCGTTATCTGGGGCGATGACATCGGCATTTCTAACCTGAGCTGCTACTCGCACGGACTGATGGGTTATCAGACGCCGAACATCGACCGGCTTGCAAAGGAAGGGATGATGTTTACCGACGCCTACGGGGAGCAAAGCTGCACGGCGGGCCGTTCGTCCTTCATCACCGGGCAGAGCTGCTTCCGCACCGGCCTTTCCAAGGTCGGCATACCGGGCTCGCCGATCGGCCTGCAGCCGGAGGACCCGACGATCGCCGAGCTGCTCAAGCCACTCGGCTACGCGACGGGGCAGTTCGGCAAGAACCACCTCGGCGACCTGAACAAGTACCTTCCCACTGCGCACGGCTTTGACGAGTTCTACGGAAACCTCTACCACCTCAACGCCGAGGAGGAGCCGGAGATGCCAAACTACCCGTCCGAGAAGGACTTCCCCGAGTACAGGAAGCGGTTCGGGCCTCGTGGCGTGATTCACGCATGGGCAACCGACAAGGACGACGCGACCGAGCAGCCGCGCTGGGGTAAGGTCGGCAAACAGCGGATCGAAGACACCGGCCCGCTCACGAAGAAACGCATGGAGACGATCGACGACGAGACGACGGCGGCGGCCTGTGACTTCATCAAGCGGCAACACGCCGCGGATAAGCCGTTCTTCGTCTGGATGAACACCACGCACATGCACGCGTTCACCCACACCAAGCCTGAGAGCCTGGGGCAGGCGGGACGGTGGCAGTCGCCATACCACGACACGATGATCGACCACGACAAGAACGTCGGCGAGCTGCTCGACCTCGTAGACGAGCTGGGGCTCGCGGAGAACACGATCGTAATGTACAGCACCGACAACGGCCCGCACATGAACACGTGGCCCGATGGCGCGATGACGCCGTTCCGGAACGAGAAGAACTCCAACTGGGAGGGCGCATACCGCATTCCCCTGCTGGTGCGCTGGCCCGGCAAGATCGCGGCGGGCGTGGTGTCCAACGAGATCATCCAGCACCACGACTGGCTGCCGACGTTTCTGGCGGCAGCGGGGGGAGCCGACCATCGTCGAGAAGTTGACGCAGGGGCACCAGGCTGCCGGGAAGACATTCAAGGTACACATCGACGGCTACAACCTGCTGCCGTATCTGACCGGGCAGGAGAAGAAAAGCCCGCGCAAGGGCTTCATGTACTTCAGCGACGACGGCGATTTGGTCGGGGTGCGCTTCGATAACTGGAAAGTCGTCTTCATGGAGCAGCGTGCGTCGGGAACGCTCGCCGTATGGGCCGAACCATTCGTGGCGCTGCGGCTGCCGAAGCTGTTCAACTTGCGCACCGATCCGTTCGAGCGGGCCGACATCACATCGAACACCTACTACCAGTGGCTGCTCGAGAGCGGCTATATCGTGATGGCGGCCTCGGTGGTCGTGGGCGAGTTCATGAAGACGTTCAAGGATTTCCCGCCGCGCCAGAAGGCGGCCAGCTTCACCATCGATCAAGCGATGGAGAAGATGGAGAGCGTCGGTAGCGGCGCCGGGCACTGAGCATCAACATGCAGCGCAAGAATTGAGGGAGCAATTATGCCATCGGTCATGTCAGTTTTGATCGGATTGCGCGATAACCCATGAAAACAGCAACACCAACTATTCTCTCTAACGTCATGCCCGGTGCGTCGGCCCTCCGCCGGCTGGCCGCATCGATAGCAGTACCGCTAGTCGCCGCCGGGCTCGTGTTGACCGGTTGCGGCCCGGCGATGAAGCGCCCGGAAGTTGACCGGCAGAACCTCCTGAAACTGCGCAGCGCGAGCGACGAACGGGCCACGGCCACTGGCGAGAAAATAATCGTTCGGTTGCTGCAACGCACCAAGGCCGAATACGACCGGCGCGCCGCGGCAGGGCAGCCGCCGCCGGTGATCGATATCCTGATTGTCTCAGGCGGCGGCGATTGGGGCGCGTTCGGAGCTGGGTTTCTCAAGGGCTGGCTGAAGGTACCTGCCCAGCACCCGCTCGCCAAGCCCGAGTTCGATGCGGTGACCGGCGTGAGCACCGGCGCGCTCATCGCTCCCTTCGCGTTTTTGGGCGACGAGGGGTCAATCGACCAGATCGAGAACCTCTATCGCAACCCGCATCCGGACTGGGTGAAGCAGCGCGGGATTCTTTTCTTCTTGCCCGACAATATTTCCTTCGCCGAGGTG
>VBKY01000249.1 GCA_005879255.1 Deltaproteobacteria bacterium | reverse complement strand
TCAAGCTGGCGCGTGAAAACGCGCGGAAGCAGGGCGTGGAAAAACTCGTCGAGATCCGCCAGCAGGACTTCCTAACAGCCGATTTATCACCGGCGTCCGTAGTGACCCTCTACCTGTCCTACGACGGCAACATGGCCGTCCGCCCGCAATTAATGCGGCAGCTCAAGCCCGGCGCGCGCGTGGTTTCATACACGTTCGATATGGGAGAATGGCAGCCAAAAATCGCGGAATCTTACCGTGATGCGGGAGGCAATTCGCACCAGTTGTACCTTTGGGACATCAGTGAGCCGATGGTGTTCAGCGACAACTCGCGTCAAATCTTGCAGCCGCAGCAGACGCGCAACGGTCCGCTCATCATTGACGTTGAATAGTGACCGTTAGTTGTCGAGGCGCCAAGTTTCGCGTTTGCCGTCGAACCGCGCGCAGCTTCGATTGAACCCAATACTATGGCCGAATGAAAAAAGGCTATCGCTTATAACGTCCCATGAGCTCAGCTTCGCCGAGCTCATGTCCCTTCATTGCATCCAGCAATTGCTGCTTTGTCGCCCGCGGTTTTAAGTTTGTCTGAGCATCGAGCGCGTAAAGTTTGAAATAATAGCGATGCGCCGGTCCCGGAGGCGGGCAGGGACCGCTGTAACCGACTCTGCGAAAATCATTCACTCCCTGCTTCGCACCGTTGGAGAGCGTTTCTGTTTTTGCTGTTCCCTCAGCCAGATCTGTGGCATCACCGGGGAGATCGTAAATTACCCAATGCACCCAAGTTCCACCCGGCGCGTCAGGATCGTCGGCGATGAGCGCGAAAGCTTTTGCGCCCGAGGGCGCATTGGCCCATCTTAGCTGCGGTGACACGTCGTCGGCATCGCAAGTATGCTTGCGCGGGATCTGCGCGCCTTGCTGGAACGCCGGGCTTGTGAGTTGCATTCGGCTACCGGCTTTGGTGTCGGCGGCGAAAGGCGTGGGGCCGATGGTCGCGACCGACAAGCAAATGCCGGCCACCAGCACGGAAAATTTCTCACGCCGCATACAGCTGATCGATAAAACCACTGTCGTCGATTTTTCGCAGATAGTGAAGATCCCAGGGCTCCATCGGACCGATGTGGTGCATTTTGGGGTCTTTTCCGACGTCGAGATCGTAAACATTCTGAATCGCGCCCGGCAACGGGTAGGGTTTTTTCGATAAGAGTTTCGCCCACTCGCGCTGCAGGTGTACGTAGTATTCGTCATCCTGCAGGCCGTAACGCGTAGCCAGATTTGCCTTCAAGATCGGAACGACTTGATCCGGTTTGGTTTTGAAGAAATGCAGCGCCTCGATGAAGCCTTTTAGAAAGGCGTAGACGGTTTCTTCGTTGTCCTTGATGTAATCGGTGGTCGCGAGCAACGTCGTATTATGAATCACCGGACGGTCCGGCAGCTCGACGACGTGCAAGCCTTTCGTGATGCCGTAGAGATCGAAGGGCATGTCGACCAGCGCTGCCACCGCTTTACCGGAAGTGATTTCATCGACGAACTCCAAAAATTTACCGGACCTGTCGTCAATGACATCCATGTTGATTTCCTCAGGCTTGAGCCCGCAAGTTTCCAGCACCGCACGCAGATTGCCGGACACGCAGGGCGCCTTGGCGTGGCACACAATCTTCCGACCTTTTAGATCTTCCACATTCTTGATTTCCGCGGACGCAACGAGCCGGTCATCCCAGTTGTTCTGCGCCTGCGCAAGATAGGTGAGGCGCTTTTCGCCCTTGGCCCGCTCGCGATAGGTCTCATGATGCAGCCCGCTCAAGAAATCGATTTCTCCGGCGAGCGCGAGCTTGGCGCGATGCGCCATGGTCGGCGCCTTGGCGCCGCCGACGATGTGCAGATCGATTTCGTAGCCGTATTTCTCCATCACCCTGGATTCTTTGAAGACGTAGAGAAAAGGTAGATGGGACGAGTCGCTGGCGAGCAAATCTAGTGTACGCATATTTATTTCTCCTCTTTTGTGATTGATCTCGGTCAGAAGTCGCGTTTGCCAGCGTTCCAGTCCTGGGCTTTGATCACTTTCCCGGTGATTGCCGGTCGATCTTGTCCGGCAAGAAATAACACGAGCGGCACGACCACGTCCGGTGATTGTCCGCCGCGGCCGTCGACATTGACCCTGCCGCCGGGATGGATCGCATGGGCGCTGATGCCATGCTGTTCCATTTCCTTTGCGACGGTTTTCATCAACCCTTCGACTGCGTGCTTCGACGCGACATAGGCGCATTTGCCGGCGACGCCTTCGTGGCCGGCATTGGATGAGATACCGATGATAACACCGTGCCGCTGTTTAATCATGTGCGGCAGGACGAAATGAGTGCAAAGGTAGACTGCTCGGAGATTCACGCCAATGAGCAAATCCCAATCGCTGACCGGCACCTCGTGCGCCGGTCGCTGACGAAGGCAACGCCAGTCTTCGTAGACGCCGTCGTCGTGAACCTCCATGCGCAGACCGGCGTTATTAATCAAGACGTCTACCCTGCCAAATTTCTGCGCGCAAAAATCAATCATCTGTTGCGCCGCAAACTCCTGGGTCAAGTCGCCGACGAAAATCTCGGCGCCGCCGCCGAACGATTTTATTTCCAGGGAGACCCGGCGCGCTTCGTCCTCGCGCACTTCGGCGATTAGAACTTTGGCGCCTTCGCGTGCAAAGCCGATTGCCATCGCACGTCCAAGCCCACTGCCTCCCTATATCCGAGTTCCCTCAGAACTTCGCGGAGGAGAGTCATGTCGTGGGCGATGGAAACCGGCACGTTGGTTTTTTTGGTCTGCTGCTGGATAAAGCCCCATTCAATGCTGAGATCCTCGTCGGTGAGCATGCCGTTCTTGCTGAAGCCGGGCTTGGCAAGCTCCAGCGAGCGCAGCGCGTCGTTTTCCGATACGCGGGTCCAGTCCATGAGAATTCTAATGGTCTCTTTGGGATTCGATTGCAAAAGCCGCAAACTTCGCAACGACGCGCGAATAATGCGTTTAACCAGATCGGGGTCTTTCTTGATTCTATCTTCGTGCACTCCGAGACCGGCGATGGGGTTTACAACGATTTCCGCCGTGTTGCCGAGCAGGCGATATCCCTTGTTTTCCATCTGAACGTTGGTTGGCAGCGGCATCAAGCTGCCCTGCGCGATGTTTTTTTCCATGGCGGCGATGCGCGCCGGCGTGGCGCCCATCGCCAACAATTGATACTCGCCTTTTCGAAGTCCCAAGTGCTGTAGATGTTTTTCCGTAAGAATCGCTTGCGTGTTGCCAAACGACGCGACGGCGAAGATTTTGCCCTTGAGTTCGGCAGCCGAAGTGATCTCCGGCCGTACGACCAGAGCGAACAAGGGACGGGAATTCAACGCCGCGACAAGTTTTGTGCCGAGGCCTTGCATCGCGCCGTTAAGCACGGGAGAAATATTCAGCGAGAAGTCGATATGGCCATTGGCCAACGCGACGGTTGCGACATTGCCGTTCATTTGAACAAGTTGCGGCTCTAATCCTTCGTTGCGGAAGAAGCCTTTTTCCACGGCGACTTTCACCGGAAACCAGGTCATGCTCACGGCGGAATAGGAAAACGTGACTTTTCTCAAATCGGCTCCGGCGGCGATCGGCGCTCGAAGCGTCGCAGTAGTCAGAACCGCGAAAACGACGATGGCCGTTCGGCGGAGCGGCGTCATTTCTTACCTTGAGGAATCTCGATCGGTAGATCCGTGCGGTCGCCCCACTCTTTCCAAGAGCCGATGTAATTACGCACCTTTGGAAAGCCGAGCAAGCGGAGCGCGACATAGCTATGCGCGGAGCGATAGCCGCCCTGGCAGTAGGGGATCACTTCTTTGTCGGGCGTGATACCCGCTTTGTCGTACATCACCTTTAGTTCTTCGTTCGATTTGAACTTGCCGCTGGAATCGAGGTTATTCGTCCATTCGATATGAATCGCACCGGGAATTGCACCCCCGCGTGCCGCGCGCACATGGGTGCCGAGATATTCTCCGTCGCTGCGTGTGTCTAAAATTGTAATATCCTTCGTATTAAGCGATCCAAGCACATCGTCGACAGTCGCCAGAACTTCGCGGCGATCGGCAGCTTTAAAGGTCGCTGCTTTCGGCGGCCTGGCGTCGGTCGTGGTGGGCGCGCCCGTGGCGTTCCAAGCCTGGAACCCGCCGTCGAGCATCTTTACACTCGGATGACCATAGTATTCGAGAAACCACACACCGCGCGCGGCGCGCATGCCGGAGTTGTTCTCGTAGAATACGATCTCTTTTGATGCGCTCACACCACGCAGCTCGAGCACATGGTGGATCATGAACATGAACGCCTTGAGCGGCGCTTCGGTAGTGTCGACCAAACTCAGGCCGAAGAGGTCGAAATGAGTCGCTCCCGGAATATGCCCCTTGGCATAATCTTCCGCCGGCCGCACGTCGATAATACAAACATTCGGTGAGCCGAGTTTCGATTGCAATTCAGCGACTGTTGTGAGGAGCGTTTCGCGCGTATATTGTTTTTCCATAGCGTCCCTATAGCATTAGTCGAAAAGCCACTGCAATCATGCAATCGGACAAGAAGCTCAAGACAAATCTGATCTCCGCATTGGTTTCTTTTTGCCTTTCCCTAACTCTTACCCTCTCCCTTCCTGGGAGAGGCCAGGGTGAGGGTCAACAACTCGCTACCGCCTTCACCTACCAGCTCGCCCTGCCCGGCCGTAAACTGACGTTTCCGGCGGACAACTATTCTCATCCTGACTTCAAAACTGAGTGGTGGTATTACACCGGCCACCTGGAAAGCCAAAGCGGCAAACGGTACGGCTATCAGGTCACGTTCTTTCGCTTCGGCGTGCGCGATCGCCAGAACGAGACGAAGGAACAGCCGTTGTTCAGTGAATTGTACATGGCCCACTTTGCGCTATCGGATATTGCGGCGAAAAAATTTACCTATCGTGAGCGCATCAATCGTGGCTACGGAGAGAGGGCGGGAGCCGCCACGGATCGCTATCTAGTTTGGAACGAAGACTGGAAAGTTGACGGCGATGATAAGAATCACGCGATACAAGTCAGCGACCGAGGGACCGGACTGCGACTCAGGTTAAAATCGCTCAAACCGCCTGTATTGCACGGTATGAACGGTCTCAGCCAAAAAGGCGAAGGTGAGGGGAGAGCGTCGTATTACTACTCGTTGACAGGCATGCAAACCGAGGGCGAGTTAACGATTGACAGCAAGAAAGAAAAAGTCCGCGGCGTGAGCTGGATGGATCACGAATTCGGCAGCAATCAGCTGCGCGAGGATCAGGTCGGCTGGGATTGGTTCAGCATCCAGCTCGACAATCAAATGGAGGTGATGCTTTATGTCATCCGGCGCAAAGACGGTTCGCCCGATCCGTATTCGAGCGGGACGTTGGTGAAAGCGGACGGCACCACCAAGCATGTTGCGCTCAAGGATTTCCGCATCGAGGTCTTGGATCGATGGAAGAGCCCAAAGAGCGGCGCCAACTATCCGATCAAGTGGAAAGTAGCGATTCCTTCCGAACAGATTGAGTTAGAGATCCAGCCGGCATTTCCCGACCAGGAGCTGATCACCAACCGAAGTACCCGTGTGACCTACTGGGAAGGCGCCGCGCAGATTCGTGGTAACTTTCATAGCAAACCCGTTGAGGGGAAGGGTTACGTCGAAATGACGGGGTACGCGGGGAAGCTGAGAATCTGAGTACGCATAATGCTTCGTAGTTGGATTCGAGATTTTGCGGTCAAACATGAACTGTGGTTGCATGGCGACCGCATTCTCGTCGCCGTCTCCGGCGGGCCGGATTCGGTGGCGCTGCTGCATTTGTTGTACGAGCTTCGAGAAGAATTTCAGTTGCACCTGGAAGTGGCTCATTTGCAGCATGGGATTCGCGGCGAAGAGGCGAAAGAGGATGCGCGGTTTGTGGCGGAGTTGGCGGAGGATCTAAAGCTTCCTTTCCACCTGAGAGAAATGAATTTGCCACAGATGAAGTGGGAGGCAGGGAAGGGGAATCTCGAAGCGTTGGCGCGCGAAGAGCGTCATCGATTTTTTGCCGAGGTAGTGAGGGAGCGCAAGCTTGATAAAGTTGCGACGGCGCATACTGAGAACGATCAGGCAGAGACTGTGATGATGTGGCTTTTGCGCGGCGCGGGCACGAAAGGATTGGGCGGTATGTCGCCGGTGCATCGCCTTCGTGTAGCTGCCGAGAATTCGATGAGTACGCTCACGGTGATTCGTCCGCTGCTGGATGTTTCGAAATCCGAGATTCTCGCATACTTGGACGACAGAAAATGCGCCTACAGAGTTGACCGGAGCAATCAGAATATTGCCTTGCTGCGCAATTGGATCCGCTTGGAGCTGCTTCCAAAGATTCACCAACGAGTCGGCACGGGCTTTTCGGCGCGATTGAGCCATCTTGCGGCAATGATTCGTGACGAAGATCGTTTTTTGGAAGATCTTGCGCGGAAAAGTTATGAAAGCATGCGCGATTCAAACGGGCTCAGCCGAGCTGGCCTGCTCTGCGAACCAAAAGCTTTGCAAAGAAGAATCCTCCGCCACTGGATTGGCCTTACACGCGGCCACCTGCGCAGCCTGGAATTCGTTCATATTGAGGAACTTTTGCGTCTAATAAAGGAGGGGCCGCCGCAAGGTCGGCTGTCAATTCCCGGTGGATGGGAATTGGTGCGCGAATACGACACGGTCAAACTGGCTAAGGCCTCTAGAAGTCTAAAGCGGATTTGTTATACGTACGAGTTTAGTATCGGCACAGTTTTGCGGATTCCCGAAGCGGGGATGCAGCTTTGCAGTCAGGAGGTCGATATTTCCGTTGGCGCCGTTCCCACCGAGCCCATGGAGGCGCTGTTCGATCGTGAAGCCCTACCGAGAAATTTGGTCGTGCGGAACTTTCGCCGAGGCGATCGGTTTAAACCCTTGGGGATGACCGGTCATAAGAAGGTGAAAGGACTCTTTATCGACAAGAAGGTGCCGTTATCAGCGCGGGCGACCCTGCCGCTTTTGGCAACGGGGGATGAGATCCTTTGGATTCCCGGTTACGGCCGGAGCGACACCGCTCGATTGACCGAAAAAACCACGTCCATTCTTCACATAAAAGCAGTACCCATCGGAGCTTAGCTGCTAATACTGTTATTGATAGAACCGGTCACGTATGTTAAACTTTTTTGAATTCTGAATAGTTAGGGAGTATCGGTTGAGTCAGTCATCGAAACATATCGCCCTTTGGTTGGTTTTAGCGCTGATTTTCCTCGTCATTTTCAGTGTGTTCAATAAGCAACACGGACGTGAGCCGGAAATCGTCTTTAGCGAGTTCATGACCTCCGTTGATCGCGGTGATGTCCAACGGGTCACGATTCAAGGTCACAATATCCAGGGAGAATACAAAAACGGCGAGCGTTTTCGCACTTTCGCGCCCAACGATCCGGAGTTGGTCAAGTCGTTGCGCGAGAAAAAGGTTAAGATCGCCGCCAAACCGGAAGAAGATTCGCCTTGGTACATGGTGCTATTGCTCAACTGGTTCCCGATGCTTTTGTTGATCGGCGTGTGGATTTTCTTCATGCGCCAGATGCAAGTTGGCGGCGGCAAAGCGATGTCTTTCGGAAAAAGCCGGGCAAAATTGCTGACCGAGAACCAGCATCGGGTGACGTTTAGCGACGTGGCCGGGGTGGATGAAGCTAAGGACGATCTCCAGGAAATCATTGCATTCCTGAAAGACCCCAAGAAATTTACCAAACTAGGTGGACGGATTCCCAAAGGCTGCCTGCTGGTCGGTCCTCCGGGGACCGGGAAAACCCTCTTGGCTCGGGCGATCGCCGGCGAGGCGGGTGTCCCGTTCTTCAGTATCAGCGGTTCAGATTTCGTCGAAATGTTCGTCGGCGTCGGTGCATCTCGCGTGCGCGACCTGTTCGTGCAAGGTAAAAAGAACGCGCCTTGCATCATTTTCATCGATGAAATCGATGCCGTCGGGCGCCACCGCGGCGCCGGTCTCGGCGGTGGTCACGACGAGCGGGAACAAACGCTAAATCAGTTGCTGGTGGAAATGGACGGCTTTGAAGCAAACGAAGGCGTCATTCTGATTGCTGCCACTAACCGGCCCGATGTTTTGGATCCGGCCCTACTGCGCCCGGGCCGGTTTGACCGCCGGGTGGTAGTGCCGCGGCCGGATGTAAAGGGGCGCGAAGGAATCCTCCAGGTGCATACGCGCAAGGTTCCGGTTGCACCGGATGTCGACATCGCCGTGCTCGCCCGGGCGACGCCCGGGTTCGCGGGAGCCGATCTGGAAAACCTGGTCAACGAAGCAGCGCTCTTGGCGGCGCGCAATAACAAAGATAAGGTCGACATGATCGACTTCGAGCTCGCCAAGGACAAAGTGATGATGGGTGCAGAACGGCGTAGCATGATCATCAGCGACGATGAAAAGCGCAATACCGCGTTTCACGAGGCGGGTCATGCGCTGGTGGCGAAGCTCTTGCCGGGCGCCGATCCGATTCACAAGGTGACGATTATCCCGCGCGGCATGGCTCTGGGCTTGACCCAGCAGCTGCCGATTGACGAAAAACACACCTATGGGAGAGAGTATCTCCTCAATAATCTGGTTATTCTCTTCGGTGGACGTGTCGCCGAAGAACTGGTGCTCAACCACATGACCACGGGCGCAGGAAATGACATCGAAAAGGCGACCGATCTCGCCCGTCGTATGGTTTGTGAGTGGGGCATGAGCGAAAAGCTGGGTCCGATGACGTTCGGAAAAAAAGAGGAAGAGATTTTTCTAGGTAGAGATTTTACCCAAAAGGTGGATTACTCCGAGAGTACCGCCATCGAGATCGATGCCGAGGTCAGACGCATCATTCAAGAAAGCTATCACAAAGCGAAGAACCTCCTGAAGGAGAATCTCAGGCTCCTCCATAAAGTTGCCGAGTCGCTACTGGAAAAAGAGGTTCTGGACGGCTCCGAGATCGACGCGATCGTTAGAGAGTTCGGCGGGAACGGTGGAGACCCGCTTACTCCGTCGGCCGCCGCGGCTGTCGCCTAAGCTACGTCTTGCTGGAGCCTTGGCTCCTTAACTCCACGTTCCATTTCACGACCCTTTTCCCAGTCCGGCGTTTCTGGTTCCCGGCTCCGGGAGAGGTGCCCCGCGATTTTGAGACCACCACTCGGGCCGTAGAATCTCGTAATACTCATTGTAATGGGTTGTTGATGCCTGATCAGAAACCGCAGGATTTGACCTCAGCCTTGAATCGTCGCGCGCCGCTATTACCGGTTGCGTCGGCGGAGCATGGATATCTGCTCACCCGTCACGGCAAGCTCGGTTTCGCGCGCCGCACCTTAATCATGGGTATCGTCAATGTGACGCCCGATTCATTCTTCGACGGCGGCCAACGGCTCGATCCGACCAAGGCAGTCGCCGATGGCGCGGCGATGGCGGCGAGCGGCGCGGATATTATCGATGTCGGCGGCGAGTCCACCCGGCCCGGCGCTCCGCCGGTTGCGGAAGAAGAAGAGTTGGCCAGAGTGTTGCCGGTGGTACGTGGCTTACGGCGCGAAGTCACCGTGCCGATTTCAATTGATACCTACAAATCGAGCATCGCTCGCGCGGCGCTTGACGGTGGCGCAGACATCGTCAATGACATCAGCGCGCTGCGCTTCGACCCAAAGATGATTTCATTGGTGGCTGCGGAAAAAGTGCCTGCGGTTTTGATGCATATGCAGGGGACGCCTAGGACTATGCAGCAAGAACCCCGTTACCGCGACGTGGTGCGAGAGGTGCGGGATTTTCTAGTGACGCAGCTTCATGAAGCGATGGATGCCGGTGTTGCGCCGGAGGCGATCATCATCGATCCGGGAATCGGCTTTGGCAAGACCATCGAGCACAACTTGCAGCTGCTGCGCGGGCTCCCGGTGTTGGCGGCTCTGGGACAGCCGCTGCTCGTGGGCGTCTCGCGCAAGGCTTTCATCGGGAAAATTTTGAATGCGACGCCCGATGAGCGGCTGGAAGGGAGCCTTGCCGCAGCGGTGGCCGTGGCGCTAGCCGGCGCGAATATTTTGCGCGTACACGACGTCGCCGAGACATGCAAGGCGGTCAAGATCGCGGATGCGATCCGTTTTGGATTTCCCCGATGATGAGGATGTGCCGATGTTGGAGTTGATCCGGCAGATTCGTTGGCAGGACATCGTCGACATCGGCATCATCACCTTCCTAATCTACCGCGCGCTGCAGATCGTTCGCGGCAGCCGGGCGATGCAGATGATCATCGGCCTTGCGGTGATTCTGGTCGCCTACGTCTCATCGCGCGCGTTGGGACTATTCACGCTCAACTGGATTCTCGACAACTTCCTGGGATCGATCATTTTAGTGATCATCGTGATTTTTCAGAGCGACATTCGCCGCGCGCTGACCCAAGTCGGCAGCGCGCCGCTCTTTGCGACGGCCGAGCGGATGGTGCAGCGGCGCGAGGATATCATTGCGGAAGTCGTTCAAGCGGTGGTGGCTCTAGCGGAAAGACATGTCGGCGGGCTGATTGTGATCGAGCGCGAAGTGGGGCTTAACGAATACATGGAAATCGGCACTCGGCTCGACGCCCGGGTAAGCCGCGAGTTGGTCGAGAGCGTGTTTATGCCCCATTCGCCGATCCACGACGGCGCGCTGGTGATTAAAAAGGGCCGGGTCACGGCGGTACGCTGTCTGTTGCCGCTGAGCACGAATCCCAACTTGCGCAAGACGTGGGGTACCCGTCATCGGGCCGCGCTCGGTGTGACGGAAGAAACGGATGCGGTCGCGGTTGTTATCTCCGAGCAGGAGGGCACGGTGGCGCTCGTGGTCGGCGGCAACGTGACGGAAAATATCGACGCGGAACGGCTAAGTTCCGCGCTCCACGATTTGGTTAAGGGATGAAACAGCTATGGGAAAAGATCGTCGCGTTGGCCGGCAGCAATGTCGGTCTCAAGGCGCTGGCGCTAATCATCGCCATTGGCCTGTGGGTGGCAGGCCATCGCGATACCGAGCGCGCTATCGAAGTGCCGGTGGAGTTTCACAATATTCCTTCCGATTTGATGGTCATGGACAATCGCGTCGATTACGTGGTGTTGCGTGTGGTGGGCCCGCGCACGCTAGTTTCCACGCTCGATGCCGAATCGATGAAACTCTCTTTGGATCTAAACGGAGCGAAGCCTGGCTCATTGAGCATTCCACTGACCGTGAACAATTTTAATATCCCGCGCGGAGTCACCGTCACAAGAATCACTCCGCCGGTGATTCATCTTCGACTGGAACCCGTGGTTACGCGGACGTTGCCGGTAAGCGTACGGATTTCAGGCAGTCCCGCTCCGGGCTACCGGGTCGCGCAGACCACCGTTCAACCGGAAAATGTATCGGTCGAAGGACCCGCTGAAGACGTGCGCCGTATGTCCGCCATTGAAACGGTGCCGGTCGACATCGAAGGCAGCCGCGGCACCATCAAACGTCGAGTCAGGCTATCGACCGATGGCAAGCCGTTAACGCTGATCCCTGAGCAGGTTGAGGTAACGATCGCGATCGAGGAAGAGCGAGTGAGCCGAGATTTCGACCGGGTCGAGGTCCATGCGAGAGATTTCAAAGGAAATTATAGCGTCGCGCCGCAGACGGTGTTTTTGCGGATTTCCGGCCCAAAAAGTGCTATTGAGAAACTAAAATTGACTTCAGACCGAGTCTATTTGGATTTGAAGGGGGTGTCCATGGGCGATCATAGCGTGCCATTGACGTTTGATTTGCCGACGGACGTTACAGTGCTCGAACAAAGGCCGCAGCGTTTTAAAGTTCGGATAACCAAGTTGTCAGAGTGAGTTTTTCTCGCAAAGGAGTTTTCCGCGATGAGCGAGGTGCAAGTAAAACCTAAAAAATCCAAGCGCCACCTCTTCGGCACCGACGGTGTGCGGGGCGTCGCCAATCAAGAGCCGATGACATCGGAGATGGCGTTAAAACTCGGACGTGCGATTGCCAAAGTGTTGCACGAGTCCAAGCCGAACCAGCCCCCGGGCCGCATGCCGCCGTCGTTTTCGCGCAAAAACGGTGAAGGTGATCAACATCGCTATAAGATCTTGATCGGTAAGGACACCCGGCTGTCGGGCTATATGCTGGAAACCGCGTTGGCCTCGGGCATCGTCTCTATGGGCGCCGACGTGCTATTGGTTGGGCCATTGCCGACGCCCGGCGTGGCGTTTTTGACGCGCAGCATGCGCGCCGATGCCGGCGTGGTGATCTCCGCCTCGCATAACCCTTATCAGGATAACGGTATCAAATTCTTTTCGTGGGACGGCTTTAAGCTGCCGGACGAAGTCGAAGCGCGCATGGAAGAAATGATTTTCAGCGGCGAGACAGAGGAATCGCGACCGACCGCTTCGGAGATCGGCAAAGCCTTTCGAATTTCCGACTCGGTGGGCAGATACAATGTCTTTCTCAAGAACAGCTTTCCGCGCCACTTAACTCTTGAGGGTTTGAAGATCGTTGTCGATTGCGGCCATGGAGCGGCCTATAGGGTGATTCCGGAGGTGCTGTCCGAATTGGGTGCCGAAGTTCTTCCCATCGGCGTGCAGCCGGATGGGGAGAACATCAACCGGCGCTGCGGCGCGCTCCACCCGGAGACCGCGCGAGAAGTGCTACTCCATGAGGGAGCCGATTTCGCCGTGTCGCTGGATGGCGACGCCGATCGAGCTATTTTCGTCGACGAAACCGGCGAGGTTCTCGATGGCGATCAAGTTATGGCGATCTGCGCGTTGGACATGCAGCAAAGAGGAATGCTCAAGGGCGCCGGCGTGGTTGCCACGGTGATGAGTAACTTGGGACTGGATTTGGCGATGCAAAAGGCCGGCTTGGAAGTCATTCGAACTCAGGTCGGTGACCGCTACGTAGTCGAGAAGATGGTGCAGGGTGATTACAATCTCGGCGGCGAACAGTCGGGGCATATTCTCTTTTTGGACCATAACACCACGGGAGATGGCGCGATTACTTGTCTGCAGATGCTCGCGTTGATGGTGGAAAAGCGCAAACGCTTGAGCGAGCTCAAGGGTGTTATGACGCGGTTGCCGCAGGTGTTACTCAACGTCAATATCAAAGAAAAAAAAGAACTTTCCAGCATGCCAAACGTAACGCAAAAAATCGCCGCAGTCGAACACGAGTTGGCTGGACGCGGACGCGTGCTGGTACGCTATTCCGGTACCGAGCTGTTGGCGCGAGTGATGTTGGAAGGCGAGGACGAAAAGAAGATTCGCGCCATGGCGCAAGACATCGCCAATGAAATCCGCACGGAGATCGGCGCCTGAGAAATGATTCGTTTAGGGGTTAATGTCGATCATGTGGCAACGGTGCGACAGGCGCGCCGAGCCGAGGTGCCGGATCCGGTTGAAGCCGCGCTAGTTGCGGAAAAGGCCGGCGCCGACGGCATTACCGTTCACTTGCGTGAAGACCGCCGGCATATTCAGGAACGCGACGTCGAGCTCCTGCGCGAGCGAGCCACGAGCAAAATCAATTTGGAAATGGCCGCCACGCCGGCCATGGTCGCGTTCGCCGAAAGACTACAGCCCAATGACGCGTGCTTCGTTCCGGAAAAGCGCGAAGAGCTAACCACCGAGGGCGGCCTCGACGTGGTTGCGCATAGGACGAAAATCAAAGAGTCCGTCATCAGACTTCAGGATCGAGGCATTCACGTTAGCCTTTTCATCGATCCGGAGGGCGCGCAAATTGAAGCGGCACGGGAAGTCGGCGCTTACGCCATCGAAATCCACACCGGTGGTTATTGTAACGTCACCGGTATAGAGCGTGAGAAGGAACGGCGAGCGATCACCAAAGCCGCAACGTTGGCGCAAACCTTGGGCCTCGAAGTTCATGCCGGGCACGGCCTCGACTACGGCAACGTCGCCCCGATCGCTGAGATTCCCGAGATCATCGAACTCAATATCGGTCACAGCATCATCGCTCGCGCCGTCATCGTCGGCATTGAGCAAGCCGTGCGCGAGATGAAAGAACTGCTCAGCCGTGTTCGTGGATCGTGATCGTGACCGTGTTTGCCCGATCACTGATTGAGTTTCTCACGAACACGCCTCACGAACACGGTTCACGGTTCCTATGATCGTCGTCACCGCCGAACAAATGCGCGAGATGGATCGGTTGACGATTCAAAAGTACGGCGTGCCGAGCCTCACGCTGATGGAGCGCGCCGGCGAAGGCATCGCTCGAGCAATCGTAGAGTGCTACAGACGTAATGTGAAAAAGGGGGTGTTGGTCGTTGCCGGGAAAGGCAATAACGGTGGCGATGGGTTCGTTGTTGCGCGCCTGCTCAAAAAAAAGCGGTTCCCCTGCGAAGTGGCGCTGCTGGCGCAGAGAGATGAGCTTTCCAACGACGCGAGCCACAATCTGCGCGCCTACCAGAAGGTTAAAGGGAAACTAGTGGAAATTGGCGCTAACGGGTTGGGTTTGTTGAGCCAGCGCATCGGCAAGAATGCCTTGATTGTCGACGCGATCTTGGGCACTGGGGTGAAAAACGAAGTGCGGGGCCTGTTTGCCGAGGCGATCGGGCTGATCAACGCGTCCAGGTTACCGGTCGTCGCAGTGGATATTCCGTCCGGACTCGACACCGACAAAGGCACGCCGCTCGGCGTAGCGATCCAGGCGGAGCTGACGGTTGCGCTCGGCTACCCGAAACTCGGCGAAGTGATCTACCCCGGCGTGCAATACGTCGGCGATCTGGTAGTCGCCGACATAGGCATCGCAGCCGAAGCCGTCGCGGAGGTTGGGCCGAAGACCGAGCTCTTGGACCGCGAGACCATCCAACGGCTTGTGCCCCGGCGCGAGCCGGATACGCATAAGGGTACTTACGGTCATGTGCTCGTGATGGCCGGTTCGCGCGGTAAAACTGGCGCGGCGATTTTGGCCTGTCGCGCCGCCATGCGGACGGGCGCCGGGTTGGTGACGTTGGCTTCGCCCCGCTCGCTCAATAATATTTTTGCCGGCGCGCTGGTGGAAGTGATGACGCAACCTTTGCGCGATAACGCCGCAGAGGAAATGGAACCGTTGGGCGACGACGAGTGGCACCGATTGTTGGAGCGGAAGAGCGCTTTGCTCTTCGGACCGGGGATCGGCGTCAGCGATACCACACAAAATACACTGCGATGGTTGCTGCGGAATTTATCGATTCCGTGGGTGATCGATGCCGACGGGCTCAACACCCTCGCGCTGCAAATGGATCGCTTGCGGCACGCGAAAATTCCTCCAGTGCTCACGCCTCATCCCGGCGAGATGGCACGGCTCACCGGTAAAAGTAATGCGGTTGTCAACGCTGATCGAGTGACGGTGGCGCGATCATTTGCGCTCGAGCATCGTTGTCATCTGGTGCTCAAAGGGGCGCGCAGCGTGATCGCAACGGCTGAAGGAAAAATCTTTATCAATCCGACCGGCAATCCAGGGATGGCAAGCGGGGGCATGGGCGATGTGCTGGCGGGAATTCTGGCCGCGCTATTGGGCCAGGGTTTCTCCGCGGAAGATGCCATGAAACTGGGTGTTTATCTCCACGGGTTCGTTGGCGACATAGTGGCCGCTGAAAAAGGCGAGATCGGACTTATTGCGTCGGATATTATTGAAGGGCTGCCGGCGGGGATGCGCGCCCTAGCGGCGGCGGAACGTGAGTGAATACAATAATCGTCTTTTTCCGCTCGGAGGCCATACGCATACGCTCAGGATGGTCACTGAGGGTGGGCTATATCCGTCGGTTTGCCCGAAACCCGGTTCGGCCGTCCGCTTATGAGTGAGACTGAGCCAGTCTCGAATTCTCCATAAAAATATAATACTTGTCTTTGTGGGGCCCCCACTTTCATGGGTTCGTGGAGCATTGTTTCTAAATCTACCCGCCAGACCATGGGATGGGGACGAAAATTGGCGCAATTGGTGAAGGGTGGCGAAATCATCGGCCTAGTCGGCGAGTTGGGGACCGGCAAGACTTGTTTCGTGCGCGGCTTTGCGGCGGGGCTGGAAGTCAGGAAGGACGCGTGGATTCGTAGTCCCACGTTCACTTTGATCAACGAGTACCACGGCCGGCTGCCGATCTATCATATCGATCTGTATCGGATCGGTGAACGTCATGAGTTGGAAGGGCTCAATCTGCGCGAGTACTTGTACGCGGACGGAGTGAGTTTGATCGAATGGTTCGAGCATGTTCCGGCGAACGAAGTGGACGAGTATCTTGAACTAAAGATCGCTCACGGCGGCGGAACAAAACGGCAGCTCACATTTGTCGGCCATGGCGAACGCTATGAGAAGATGGTTCAAAAGTTGAAGCGTTCCAGAGTTCAAACGGTCAAGAAAGAGACTCGGATGAGGCATAGGGGTTAGGTAAGTGCTGTTAGTGCAAAAATACGGGGGCACGTCCATCGGATCGATCGACCGCATCAAGCATGTCGCGGCGAAGGTCGCGGCGGCGAAACGCGCCGGTCATGATTTGGTGGTCGTGGTCTCGGCGATGGCGGGGGAGACCAACCGTTTGATCGCGCTGGCGCACGAAGTCTCGGAACAACCGGACGAGCGGGAAAAGGATGTGCTGCTGGCCTCCGGAGAGCAGGTCTCAGTGGCTTTATTAACTCTGGCCCTTAAAGAGTTGGGACAGCCGGCGCGATCATACTTGGGGCATCAAGTCAGGATCGAAACCGACAATGCCTACGGCAAAGCCCGCATCTTAAGCATCGATTCGACCAAGATCGTGCAGGCATTGGGTGCCGGTGAGATCGTGATCGTCGCGGGGTTCCAGGGCGTGGATGAAGACGACAACATCACGACGCTCGGGCGCGGCGGCTCGGACACCAGCGCAGTGGCGCTGGCGGCGTTTCTCAGCGCCGGGGCCTGCGAGATCTACACCGACGTCGAAGGCGTTTTTACGACCGATCCGGGGATTTGTCCGGACGCGCGCAAGCTCCAGCGCATTTCCTACGAGGAGATGATCGAGCTGGCGAGCACGGGCGCCAAAGTCTTGGAAATACGTTCCGTCGAGTTTGCCAAAAAGTTTTCCGTCCCGGTGCATGTCCGGTCGACTTTTTCGGAGGTTGAAGGGACATGGCTGGTCGCCGAGGAGGAGAGTATGAGCGATGTGTTAGTATCCGGTGTGGCCTGTGATAAAAACGAGGCGAAGATCACGCTGGTGCGGGTTCCCGATCGGCCCGGCTTGGCAGCGCAAATTTTCGGTCCGATAGCGGACGCCCACATCGTCGTCGACATGATTATCCAGAATGCCAGCGAAGACGGCACCACGGATTTGACTTTCACCGTACCCAAGGCGGATCATAAAAAGGCCCGGGCGATCGTCGAAAACGCCTTGCCCGCGTTGCATGCCAAGGGTATCCGGGTCGACACCGACATCGCCAAAGTTTCCGTGGTCGGCGTCGGCATGCGCACGCACGCGGGCGTTGCTGCGAAAATGTTTCAGGTGCTCGCGCAGGAGGGGATTAATATCGAAATGATCTCCACTTCGGAAATCAAGATTTACGTCGTCATCGACGCGAAATATACCGAGCTCGCTGTGCGCGTGCTGCATGATGCATTTATCGGGAAGCAGGGAAAGGTATGAAGGACGTTTTACTCTACGACACGACTTTGAGAGACGGTTGTCAGGCGGAGGATGTTTCGTTCACCCTCGAGGATAAACTACGCATCGCGGAGAAGCTCGAGGAGTTGGGCATCGACTATATCGAAGGCGGCTACCCGGGCTCCAATGCGCGCGACGCCGACTTCTTCAAGCAGGTGAAGAAGCTGAAGTTGAAGAATGCCAAGATCGCGTCCTTCGGCACCACCAGAAAGTTCGGCGCTAAACCGTCACAGGACATCAATCTCAAAATCCTTCTGTCCGCCGATACACCGGTGGTGACGCTGGTCGGCAAAGCCTGGGATCTGCACGTCCGCGATGATTTGCGCATCAGCCAAAAAGCGAATCTGGACATCATCGCCGATTCCATTGCCTTCATGAAGAAACGCGTCGATGAAGTAATTTTTGATGCGGAGCACTTCTTCGACGGATTTCGCGACAATCCGGACTATGCGTTGGAATGTCTCAAGGCGGCACAGGAGGGCGGCGCGGATTGGATCGTGCTCTGCGAAACCAACGGAGGGCGTTTGCCGAGCGATATTCACGAGGCGCTCACTCACGTGAACCGGGTAATCAAGACTCCGCTCGGCATCCACTGTCACAACGACGGGGAGCTGGCGGTGGCCAATACACTCGCCGGTGTCGAGACCGGTGCGACCCAGGTTCAAGGCACGATCAATGGTTTCGGTGAACGCTGCGGCAACGTAAATTTGATTTCGGTGATCGCCAACTTGCAGTTGAAGATGGGCAAGAAGTGCGTCACGCCGGCGCAGTTGAAAAAGCTGCGGGATGTTTCCCAGCTGTTTTACGAGTTGGCGAATATTCAACCGAATAAGCGCCAGGCCTACGTCGGTGACAGCGCCTTTGCGCACAAAGGTGGACTGCATGTTTCGGGTGTGCTCAAGAACCGCGAGACCTACGAGCATATCGATCCAGAGCTCGTTGGCAACCGCCAGCGCGTGCTGGTTTCCGATCTCTCGGGCCGAAGCAATATCGTCTACAAGAGCAAAGAGTACGGCATCGACTTGAAAAACCACGCCGACGCCGCCAAGGAAATCCTGCGCCGCACCAAAGAGCTTGAAAGCCAGGGATACGAATTCCAGGCCGCGGAAGCGTCCTTCGAACTCTTGATCCAAGAAGCGCTTGGGCGAAAAAAGAAAAACTTCGGCCTGGTCGGGTTTCGAGTCATCGACGAGAAGCGCCATGAAGGCGAGCCGCCGATTTCCGAAGCGACCATCATGGTGCAAGTCGAAGGCGTGATGGAACATGCCGCGGCGATGGGCAACGGCCCGGTGAATGCTCTCGACCAGGCATTGCGGCGCGCGTTGACCAAATTTTATCCGTCGCTCAAGCAAGTGGAACTGTTGGATTACAAGGTCCGGGTTCTCTCGACGGGAGAAGGGACCGGCGCGGTGGTGCGCGTGTTGATCGAGTCCGGCGACGGCAAAGAGCGCTGGGGCACGGTCGGCGTGTCGCACAATGTGATCGAGGCGAGTTGGCAAGCGCTGGTGGATAGTATTGACTATAAGCTTTACAAGGATGCCCGACATCGGCAAGCGAACTGATAAAATTGGAATGCTGGAGTGATGGAATGATGGAATATTGGGTGGAGGGTCTTAACCCATTACTCCAGTACTCCAATACTCCATCTCCACAGGTCTTCTGTCATGTGGGAAACGCTTAAAGAAGATATCCAAGCGGTTTTCGAGCGCGATCCGGCGGCGCGGTCGACGTGGGAAGTGGCAATTGCTTATCCCGGTTTTCACGCGATCCTTATCTACCGGCTGGCGCACTGGGTTTGGCAGCGGAAGCTTACCACGTTGGCGCGGTTCGTGAGCCACGTCGGCCGCTTCCTCACCGGGATCGAGATCCATCCCGGAGCAAAAATCGGGCGGCGCTGTTTTATCGATCACGGCATGGGAGTCGTGATTGGAGAGACCAGTGAAATCGGCAACGACGTGACGATCTACCAGGGCGTCACTCTCGGCGGAACGTCGACGGAGCCGATCAAGCGCCACCCCACAATCGAAGACTCGGTGACGCTCTTCAGCGGCGCCGCCGTCCTCGGGCCGGTGACCGTCGGTCGCCACAGCCGGGTGGGCGCCGGCTCGGTGCTGGTGACCTCAGTCCCGCAGCACTCCACGGTGGTCGGCATTCCGGGCAGAGTCGTGAAGATCGAGGCGCGGCACACGTCGACGGGTAAGGCTATCATTGATCTCAACTCGGCCGACCTCCCCGACGTCATCGCGAAAGCGATCGGCAGTCTCGCCGACTATGTTGAAAAAGTGGAGAAAAAGGTCGACGAACTGAGCGCTCGCCAAGGCGGTCTCGAGGAGAAAACCGCCGAGGAGAACGAAGTCTTAAACAAGGTAAAAGAGCTTTTAAAGCATGCGGGAAGCTGACAAATGCGTTTCGGGCCTCGTGTTTCGCGTCCCGTAGGGGCACGGCATGCCGTGCCCTTACAGTTCGAGCGTGGTCCCATGCCTGACAAATAAAGATGCTAACGCGAAAGCAAAAGGTCGTCGTTGCCATGAGCGGCGGCGTCGATAGTTCCGTAACCGCGGGGCTGCTCGTCGAGCAGGGGCACGACGTTCAGGGTGTATCTCTGCGCATGTGGGAAGGAGAAACCGGGCCGCGGGTTTGTTCCGATCACCGAGGCGCAAAAGAGATTGCCTCGCTGCTCGGTATTTCTCACACACTCCTCGACCTTCGATCGCAGTTTGTCGAGACTGTGGTGAAGCCGTTTGCCCAGGATTATTTGCACGGCCGCACGCCCAATCCTTGTGTGGCTTGCAATCGCGATTTCAAGCTTGGCAGTTTGCTTCGATGGGCCAGGGAGCAAGGCGCCGATTTCGTTGCCACGGGCCATTACGCGCGCGTGATGCGGGTTGATTCCGCTTCTCGTGCGTCACTCTTTCGCGGCGCAGATCGAGGTAAGGACCAGTCCTATTTTTTGTTTTCGCTTGGGCAAGATCAGCTTGCGCATGCGCTCTTTCCGCTCGGCGAAATGCAAAAGACCGAGGTCCGCGCACGTGCGAGACAGTTTGGCTTGCCGGTGGCGGAACGTCCGGAAAGCCAAGATATTTGTTTCGGTGATTACAAGGCGCTGGTGGAATCCTATGCCGACGAGAGCGAGCTCCGCAGCGGCGAGGTCACCGATCGATCGGGCAAGGTGTTGGGCCAGCATAGCGGGATTCATCGCGTGACTGTCGGACAGCGAAGAGGCTTGGGAATTTCGACTGGCGAGCCGCTTTATGTCGTCGAGATCGACGACGAAACGAAGCAGGTGGTTGTCGGAAAGAAAGATGAATTAAGCTGCGCCGGCATGACTGTCCAGTCCGTCACTTGGATCGAATTCCCTGACGAGGCGGAGATTGAAGCTGAGGTACAGATTCGCTATCGATCAGCGGCGATTCCCTGCGTGATTCGGCCGAATTCCGACGGTGCATGCGAAGTGCAGTTCGGGGAAGCATTTCCGGCGGTGACGCCGGGCCAGGCGGCGGTTTTCTATCGCGGGGACCAGGTTCTCGGCGGCGGGTGGATCGAGCGCGCTCTGCGCACTTAGCGCAGTGCGCGCGATGACAAATCGCGAATTTCAGATTCCAAATGTCGATGCCAAGAGATATGAGATTTGTGATTTGAAATTCTGCGCGAAGCGAAGACATGCGTATCGCGATTACGACACTCGGTTGCAAGATCAACCAATACGATTCCGCGGTAATTCAAAGCCGCCTGGAAACCAAACACTCCTTCGTGCCATTTGGAGAGCCGGCCGATTGCTACGTGATCAATAGTTGCACGGTGACGGATCGGGCGGATTGGGAAGCGCGGCAACTCGTCAGACGGGCGAAGCGTTTGAATCCCGCGGCGAAAGTACTGGTCACCGGCTGCTACGCCCAGGTGAACCCGCAAGAGGTTGCCGGCGTTTCCGGGGTTGATTACGTGGTCGGACTCAATCGGCTCGACGACCTCGTTCGTTTCGTGGAGACCATGCCGGAACTCGCGACGCAGATCGCTGTGAGCGAGGTGAAACGGGAGCGCGGCGTGCCGGTGCTGGGCACGCGAGCACTGCCGGGGCACACGCGCGCTTTTCTCAAAATCCAAGAGGGCTGCAATTATTCTTGCACTTACTGCATTATTCCGACGGCGCGTGGGCTTAGCCGCAGCGTCGCGCCGCGGGAAGCGATGGCGCAGGTGCGCCAGCTGGCCGACGCCGGATACAAAGAAATCGTGCTCACCGGCATTCATCTCGGTGGCTATGGACAGGATCTTAGTCCGAAAATGGATCTCACGGCGCTTGTCGAAATGATCGCTGAAAGCGGTTTGATTTCGCGGCTTCGGCTTAGCTCCCTCGATCCTCGCGAAGTGCCGGATCGGCTGCTGGACTTGATAGCGGAATCCGCTGTCGTTTGCCCGCATGTGCATATCTGCGCGCAAGCCGGAGAAGACGAGGTATTGAAACGAATGCGGCGCAACTACGACACGAGGTATTACCGCGATTTGCTGGACCGGGTGCGCGAGCGCCTGCCCGACGCCGCCTTGGGTAGTGATATCATCGTTGGCTTTCCCGGTGAATCGGATGAGCAGTTCGAAAGTTCTCTGGAATTTTTTGCCTCGCTGCCGCTTACCTACTTTCATGTCTTTCCCTATTCTTCCCGGCGCGGCACGGTCGCCGCAGCATTGCCGAACCCTGTTGCGGCCAATGTAAAAAAGAGCCGCGCGCGCCGCATGCGCGAGTTGGGCGGACAAAAGAAGAGCGAGTTTTGCGACGGCTTCGTCGGGCGGCGCGCGCAGATTTTGATTGAAGCAAAGGTTGATAGGACGACCGGCCTCCACAGAGGCTTCAGTCGAAACTATTTGCCCGTCGCCGTAACCGCTGCCGGCGATCTCGCCAACCGAGAAATTGACGTTCATCTCGACGGCTTTCGCAACGGCTGGCTGACCGGGAAAGTTTCAAATGCAATTGCCGATTTTTCCGCTTGCGGGGATTTTTTTGCCGCCGATCTCCAATAGGGCCGGATTAAAGATTGATTCTCAACTCAAGCTGCTGCAAAAAGAGCTGGGGTACAGATTCAAAGATCCTGCACTCCTGCTGCGTTGCTTGACGCACGTTTCCTACGACGGAAAAAAAAGCGAGGGCCATAATGAAGTCTTGGAATTTCTCGGCGACGCGGTCCTCGACCTCGCGGTGAGCGATCTCTTGATGCGCCGAAATCCCGACAAGAGTGAAGGCGATCTTTCCAAAATGAGGGCGGCGCTGGTCAATTCTGCCGTGCTCGCGGAGAAGGCCATGCTGCTCAAACTGGGCCCCGCGTTGCAAATCGGCAAAGGCGAGGAACGAAGCGGCGGACGAACCAAGCCATCGATCCTCGCCGGCGCGTTTGAAGCCTTATTAGGCGGGGTTTATCACGAGGGCGGTTACGAAGCGGCCCGCGCCGTCGTGGAGCGCTACTTTGCTGCCGACGTGACGACGAAGACGCTCGGCCAACACGATTACAAGACGAGACTGCAAGAGATTAGCCAGAGGCTTTTCCATGCCCCGCCCACTTATCGCGTGGTTTCCGAAAGCGGGCCGGATCACGAAAAACTCTTTGCCACGGAGATCGCTGTCGGTGGCAGGGTGTTGGGCAAAGGCGAGGGCAGAAGTAAGAAACAATCCGAGCAGGAAGCAGCGAAGAAAGCCCTCGACGCGCTGAAAGAGAGCGACGCGCAAAGCTCGCGGGACTAAACTTTCGTTGCCACCGTAAAGGATGGGTAACCAAACCGATCATGTCCCATCTCTCCGCAGATGTTCTGATCGTGGGCGCCGGTGGCGCCGGCATGTATGCGGCGATCACCGCGGCGGGCAGCGGCGCTTCGGTGCTTCTGGTTGACAAAGGCCAGGTAGGACGCGGCGGCGCCACGATCATGGCGCAGATGACCGTAGCGGTTGCACTGGGCGAGGAGGAACCTGATTCTCCTTCATTACACCTCGAAGACACCCTGAGGGCGGGACGCGGTCTGTGCAACGAAGAGCTGGCCGCGCTGGTTTGTGAAGAAGGGCCGACGCGCATCGTCGAGATGGATCAGTGGGGCGTGCGTTGGGCGAGAGAAAACGACCACATCAAGCAAGAGATGGCGCCGGGCCACAGTGTCAAGCGTTGTTGTTACGTCGACTTTCTCAACACCGGTCCGGCCGTGGCCGCGACGCTGCGGCGCAAAGTTGGCGAGATTCCGGAGATTCGGCGCGTCAGCAATCTCGCGGTGATCGACATTCTCGTGCGCGATGCGCGTGCGCTCGGCGCCGTTGCGCTCAATCTCGTTGACGGTGATCTCGTCACCATTCAGGCCAAGGCGATTGTTCTCGCTGCCGGAGGTTTGACAAAAATATATGCGCGCAACAGCGCGTCCGCGAATATGGGCGGTGAAGCCTACGCGCTCGCGCTCTGGGCCGGCGCGGAGCTCATCGACATGGAGTTCGTGCAGTTTTTTCCCATCGGCCATCTCGCGCCGAGGCTGGTGGGCATGGACCCGATCATGTGGGATCCGTTTCGTTACAAGCTCGGCGGCAAATTGTTAAATGGGCAGTTCGACGAATTCATCGATCGCTACGGCAGCAGCGATTTTGGCAAATACAATGCGACCCGAGATATTGCGGCCTACGCGATCTTGAAAGAAGTCGAAGCCGGTCGAGGCACACCTCACGGCGGCGCTTATCTCGACTTCCGCCATATTTCCGAGGCAGAACTTCGCAGTGCCTTCGGTCCAGTCATTGATCGCTTGCTTGCCAACGGCATCGACCTCACGAAAATGCCCGTAGAAGTCGGTCCGATGGCGCACTATCACATGGGCGGCGTTCGTGTTGACCTGAATATGCAGTCGCGAGTCGAGGGGCTTTATGCCGCTGGCGAAGCGGTCGGCGGAGCCAACGGCGCCAACCGGTTATCCGGCAATGCGATCACCGAAGCCTTCGTATTTGGCGCGAGGGCGGGATCGGCCGCCGCCGAGAAGGCGAAGCAAACGAAGTTTGGCTGGGACGAGACACTGACAATGGTATCGAGAAATCAAGTCGAGCAGTTGCGCCGCAATGCTGCTTCAGGTGGTACTCCGCCCGCTCACCTCCAAGCCGACCTGCAAACGCTCATGTGGGAAAATGCCGGGCCGTTTCGAAGCGGAGAAAGACTGGCCGCGGCTCTCGCGCGCATCGAAGAAATGCAGCGGCATGATCTTCCGGATCTCTGCGTCGGAGCGGAACGTCAGTTCAATCTGGATTTGCAGGATTGGTTCGAATTGCGGGCGATGCTGGCGACCGCCGAAGCCGTAGTTCGTTCGGCCTTGGGAAGAACCGAGAGCCGTGGCGCCCATCAGCGGGAAGATTTTCCCATCGCCGATTATCACTTGCTCAAGAACCAAGTGGTGGAGCTAAAAGACTGGGAATTCGCTGCTCGATGGGTCGCGCCGGTCCGGCTCAATCGCAGCCAAGCACGCCATGCTTGACTCAATGAGCAAAACCGCGCGTCTACGAATAAGCCGTGGCTCGCCGGGCGAGGCGCG
Organism: Deltaproteobacteria bacterium; assembly: GCA_005879255.1. The sequence continues at coordinate 3,078 of VBKY01000249.1, read as the reverse complement.
ACATTACGATGACTTCGACGTTCCCTACGAAGAAGGCATGTCGGTGCTCGACGCGCTGCGCTGGATTCGCACCCATCTCGATAGCACGCTAGCGATTCGCTACAGCTGCATCAACGCCAATGCCTGTAAGACCTGCATGGCGCTGGTCAACGGCGAAGTCGAATACACCTGCATCGCCAAACTGAGCCCTAACATCATTACAGTCGAGCCGCTGCCGAAGCGGCCGTTAATCCGCGATCTGGTGACGGATATCGTACCGGGCGAAGAAAAGCTCTGAACGTGCGAAAAAAACAGAGAATTGTCTAAAAAGGCATGTCGGAGCTCAACCTAAAGCATTTTCTGTTTCAGGTCGTCGTCTGGATTGTTGTTGCTGTCGGTGTGCTGAGTTTCGAAGATCCGTTTGGTTTTCCGCGGGCGCTGCTGGGTTCGCTGCTTCTTACTTTCTTTCTCGGCTTCGTTACTTTCAAATTGTTCTTGTTTTTCGACCGAGAGCAAAGGTTCATCGCTACCGGCGTGACATTGTCGTCCGCGCTCGTTCTTCTCCTCCTGACGGTTAAGTTTTATTGGATCGACCTTGAGTTGAAAGCCTTACATCTCATCGGCATCTTCCTCCTGCCTTTGGTCGTGAGCATCTTGGCCAAGGATTGGAGGAAAGACAAGTAGTGCCGGGTTGATGAAACGAGATAAACACTTCGACGGCTTCGAGATGCCTTACGAAGAAAGCGGGTCGTGCTCCATGCGCTGCGCTGAATACGGATCGAATTTCGATAGAAGCTACGCGATCCGCTATAGCTGCATCAACGCTTGCCTCTGCAAACTTGCATGCGGCGCCGGGTGAGGAAGAACTCTTAGTGGAGCCGAGCTGTAAATACGCCACGGGATAGCGAATGAGCAAGAATGAGTCGTTTACATTAGGACTAAAGTGGATTGGGGTCTACTGTTTAGCGCTGGCCGTAGGCGAATTATTCGAATTTTTCCCGATTACTTTCAACTATGCGCCGCAGCTTCTACGAGCAGTTCCAGGCTTCAAAGTGTCTGAATGGATGTCCCTGATGGGTCCTGTTGGTTTCTCGGTGATCGGAGCTTATTTAATAAGAGATGGGTCCTACATTCAAACCATAGCCTTCCGACATGACAATCGGTTCGACGTATCTGGCCCAAGAGCCTTCCTTGATTTAGGGCTGAAGTTATACGGGGTTTACGTCATCGCGGGTTCACTTCCGAGTTTTCTCTGGATAGCTGCGAACGTCCTGATCGTGCTCCGCGCGGCTCCATATCTGAGTGTAGAAAATGAACTGGAGGGAATACGCTCCTACCTCCTGCCGGTTTTGTCCACTATCGGTTTGGGAATCTGTTGTTTTGCTTACAGCCGCAAACTTTCGGGAGTCGCTTTCCGAGTGCCTGAACGCAGCGCTCGGTAAGAGTGTTCCGTCGCTGAAAAAGCTCGTCTAGGAGGTCGAAAGAATGAATCAGAGAGACTATTTCCAAGTAGGGGTGAAGTTAATTGGCCTGTACTCCCTGGTATATGTGTTAACCACTCTTCTCGGAGTTCTACCGACTGTGATTGCGTTTGTAGGTAGTAGTAAGGTGGCCGACAAATTTAGCGTACACCATCTCCTTTCGATTATCTCCGTTCTTCTTCTTACGGCTGTCGGGCTCTATTTGCTTAGGGCTCGTAGGTTCGTTCATCGAATTAATTTCCCGACAAATGAAAGTGCGCTGGGCGAGAATTTACCTAATTATTTTACGATTGGTACCAAGTTGTATGGGCTTTTTGTCGCCTTGGGGACAATACCTCCTTTCCTGAAATCGCTAGCAAATTTCCTCTTTTTTTTGATCCAAGACTTTCAACATGCGGATATTGTTGCAGAGGCGACAAGCACACGCGTCAATTTTGCTCCCGACTTGGCGGTGATTATTTTTGGAATATTCCTCTTCCTTCGAGGAGAATTGCTGACACGTTGGGCTTTCCCATCCAGTGAAGAGGATATGAACACAGACGATTGATATTTCTGCGGTTCCAGAGGTTTGGTGGTAGTTGTCTGCTGGACCATTAGGCCAAATTGCTGCTTTCCGGTACTGCGTTGTCTGTGCGACGGATTTCGCGCACCTGCACCTGCCTGTTCGGCGTGATTCAAAATAAGCCATCGCGTAAAAAGTGTGATTGGCAAGATCCCTCACGTTGTTCGGGATGACACTTGATTAGTCATTCCGAGTGAAACGAGGAATCTTGCTTTTTTTAGAATTTGGACTACGAACAGTTTCCGAATTTTTTAATCCCTACGTCAGCCCCATCAGTCGCGCCGGGTTGATCGACGAGACCTGATTGACTTCGTCTTGGCTCAACCCGCCTTCGTGTAGCATTCCCAGATACATTCGGAAGAGTTCAGCGGGATTAGGACTATAAGGCCGGAAATAGTCGGTGCTAGCGATAATCTGCCGCAGGCCCACTTCGCGGAATTGTTTGACCAGATCGGGCGAGTCCATTCGACCCGGCGCCAACGCATTCCAGCACGCTTCGAGGAACGCGCCCATTTCCGCCGCCCGCTTCATGGCGTCCACGGGCATACCGATGATATGGCTTTGCACATGATTGACGACGATCCGGTGACTGTATCCCATGTCGCGCGCCGCCTCGATGAAGGCGAGAGATTCTTGCCAGGAAACGTGGCCCATGGCGAGAGTGAGATCGCGGGCCTTGCACACCTCGATGATTTCGTAGCCGCGCGGAATGAGCTTGCCCTTGTCGTCGAGAAAATAATAGTTGGGGTTTTCCAATCTCTCGTGGCTTTTGTAGTAGGATTTGATCCGACTGCTAAAGCCCTTGCGCTCGACGTCGTTGCGCGCGCTCCAGGTCGGCAGAAATATCATTTTGCCGCCGAGCTCGGCGCAGGCTTCGATGATGCAAGGGTTGGGGCCGCCGGCGGTGATGTTAAGCGCGACGCTCGACCATAGCGCGACTTTGGTCTGCACCGACGCGAGAATGTAAGGCACGACATTGATCGTCGGCCACCAGTGGGACTTGAGCACGACGCCGCGCATACCCATTGCCTCGGCTTTTGGCAGCCAAAGAAATTC
>VBKY01000438.1 GCA_005879255.1 Deltaproteobacteria bacterium | reverse complement strand
CAAGGTATTTATCTAATGACGAATGAGAAGGTGTGGGGTCGGTGTAGTAACTGCTACGGTACGGGCAAAATAGCCGGCATGCTGCGGCCAAAACGTTGTCCCGCATGTGAAGGAACGGGGTACGTTCAGAACTCTGTCTGGGTAATTGACATACCAGAAACAAACTCGGGAGCTAAAAAGCCTATTCTTCGGCGCCGTCGCCTCAAACCCAAGGAACCTGCAAAGCGCGGTTAAATATGACCTCTTCTGATCAACCGTGCGCGGCTCAACAGTAAAATCTTCCCGAAAAATGTGATTACCAGATCTCAAGTTGTAGCCAATTTTGTGAAGCTCAGGGATCATCCGTTAATGAGTTACCATGGCATTCCAAACTGGCCGCCGGTTTGGACGCAAATGGCAATCGGCGGCGTTAAGATATTGAAGGGCGAAGTCGGCGTCTTGATCTACGTTCACGCGGGGGGTGCCGTGAATACATCCTATTTAGTGATTGAGCATGAAAACCAGAACTATAGCGGCAGTCTGGTTTTTGACGAGGGACCATTCTGTCGCCAAATCGTCGACCTTTTGCAACAGTATTGTGGACGCTCAGTCAAAGAGATTGGTGACCTGCAAGTAAGCTTTACGGCGGAATAAATGGCTGCGCTGGACTCAGTGCAATTTGTCAGAATCTTCTACTTAGAAGCTCGACGGCTGAGCTACTTCGTGCTGCCGTCGATGTATTCGGTTGCGAACCAGAGAGCAATGAGCTGTTCCTGAGAGCTTTCGTCTTTGTCGCGATTAAATTTTCCGGTTACGTGAATAGCTTTTGATATGAAGGTACCTATTGAAATGTCTGTCGAGGTCTATGACAGTCTGCTGGATAAATGCGACCAATCATGCGCGGAGTACTACACCCTAACCAAGGCTAATATAGTTTTTACCCTGAAAGAGGACCACCCGTTAAAGCTAATGCGAATCTCCTGCGAATCTAACGAAGCAACTAGGCTTCTCGCTATGGCACGCCGGATATGTCCCGCCGCCGTTCCTTACATCGAAAAAGCGATCGCTGCTGCGCGCGATTCGTAGATCGATAATCATGCGCAACTCTGGGTTTGAGCCAACATAACGCGGAAACATCGCGCCGGAATGACAGCTTTTTAGGAGCCAGATAGACTGACTAGGAGGCGTTGTACGGTTGCTAGTAAAACCGATGAATCGATGGGCTTTTGAATGAATTCCGACTTTCCTTCCAAAAGCACCTGTCCTGCAGCCTCTGAGAAGTAAGCGGACATAATCAATATTGGAGTGTCAGGCCACTTGCCACGAATGCGGGCCACTAAATGGAAGCCATTTAAATTAGGCATGACGAGGTCAGTGATGACAAGATTGAAGTGGTATTTCTCAAGTACGTCTAGCGCTTCGAGTCCGTCTGCTGCTTCCATGACTACGTGGCCTTGGTTTCGGAGAATCCGAGCAAAGGCGTACCGCGCTGGGGCCTCGTCTTCAACGAGGAGAATCATAGCGTATTCGAGCCGATTTTGACTCGGCTTCGACCGCGTCAAACTGCTCTCTTGGGACCCGAGCGGCTAACAGGGCGCGCCGTAGTTTATCGGTCCCGTCATCGTATGGAAGGATGATCGATTCCGCGCGCTGTTTAATGATCATCGCGAGCGTCACGCAGAGGGACTTTGACGATTGGGTCTCGGACCGTTTGGGATAGTGCCGCGCCCAGATCAGCCCAATGTCCCCATTATCCAAACGGTCCATTTTTTGGCCCGAATTTTTTAATTATCTGTCGTCGATACCGAAGGAGACGGGAAGGCGATCAAGCTAATTGATTTTGAAGCCTTCAGCGGGCTCAAGAATTTTGATTAGATGCAAACGACGCTGGAAATAAGTGTCCTTTGGCCAATCCCAACTCTGGCCTGGGAGCGCTTCGCCGTTGTACGGCGCACCGTTGACTTTGCTCTGTAGAAAAATGAGCTGCCAATAACTTGGTTTTCCCAATTGGGACTCTGTCTCTTGCATTTCCGTCCCTCCTTTGCGTCTAGTTTTTCATTGGAGAGCAGAAGCCGTGCCGAAACAGAAAAACGACCAATTCTATCGCCTGTGAATTTGTTGTTGGGAAGAACGAGCGCTTGAGGGAAGTCACGAGAGTTGATCGCTCGCATCGCGGGGGTATTCTTCAAACGTCGGAGCCGTCTAAGTCTCCGCAATGGGACGCTCCCGAGTCTTACATCCTATTGTTGGGACAGGCAGCCGATGGACCTGTTCTCGAAACCCTTCAGCCAAGCAGATGCCATGCCCCTTCATACCGTGTCCAATCTTTCCGGGGTTTGTTACTGGCCCCTATCGCGTATTTGCCTTTAACGGGAATATAGACAGACGCGACGTTTCGCAAATGAGTTAGCGGAATGACGTACAGTCTTATTCTTGGGCCGCTTCTCATTGCCCAGAGCGCCACCTTGGCGCTCTTCACCTCGCGGTTAACATCGAAACGAGCGTAGTGGCGTCCGTTTGGCCTTAGTTTGTGACCTTTGCGCAGTTGAATGCTGCAAGAAACGCCGTTCACAAACACTATTCTTTGCGATCTCCAAGCACGGTGATCTGAATGAAGTAAGTCACACGGAATCACGTGAATACCGGAACGCCTGATTTTGTCCACAACAGCTCGAAGATCTGGCGGGTATTCTTTGTTTATGACGCGAGGTTCACGGCATAACGCGCGCTGGCGTCGGCGTGCTCTACCGTCAACACTTAACCCCTTGGCGAGCTGTGCAATGTACTGTCTCGTAACGCCGAACTCGCTAACTATGTGTTGGTAAACGAATGCCGGGTCAGCGAGCATCGAGCGCAGTCGGCCAAATGCTTCTTTACCGTGGGTACGGTCCAAACCGGTGGTTCCTGAGCAAGTGTCTCTTTACTGCCACTAGAGAAGTTAAAAGATTCTCCATTCGAAGTTGAGGAGCCATTTTAGGTATTCAACCAAGTCTTCATTGATCTGGGAAAGCCTATCGAGGATGGATTTATCATGATCGATGCCTATTTGTTGGAGCAAATACATCAGCGCAGCAGAGGTTCATGGCGAAGCGCCCGGGCCACAGCAATCAGCCCTAACCCGAATAGAATCAGGGCGCTTGGCTCGGGGATCTTCGTTTTGGAAAAATTATCTACCAAGACGGCGGAGTTTATGTCTGGATCTATCAACGTATCCACGACACCGATTCCAATGTAGTGGATGCCGGTGGTCGGCAGTATCGTGGCAAAAATATGATATCCGGACTCGTTACGAAAGGGCGTGCCGGAGCCGGTGTGCACTGTTGAAAAATCCGCGAGAAGACTGAGATTCCCGTCTAACACAACAAAGGCAAAATCCATCGGTGACCCTTCGTCTGTGAGGAAATTCCAGCTAAATGACAAAACCTCTCCCGCATTTCCGGTAAAGCTTTGCTTTATAGCAGAACCTTCCCATGCTAAGGATGACCCAAAGTTAATGGCGGTGGCAAGGTCGGTGAGAGAACAATTGGGCGAGCCTAAAAATGCCTCGAGTGGATTTATAAATCCAGGAACAATCGAACAGAATGCTGATACGGAATTGGTTCCAGAATAACTTTGAAAGTGCCGCTCCGAGCTCGGTCGCGAGGGCGCGTTTGTAATGAGGGCCTGATAATTTCCTCCCGCCGGAGCCGTCCCGATAGATGAATCGACTACAAGCGCGTCGCCTATAGTCTGCCATCCCGTAAAGTTGCCGGTTTCAAATCCCCCGTTGATGAGATCAGCTTGCACCATCACCGGAGCCAATAAAAAAGTCAGGGCGGCGAGTAGGCTTTTCATGGGCGCCTCTCGTGTGTGGGGTTAGTAGCGTAAGTACGGTGGAGAAGGAAATTAGTTAGTCACTGCTTCTAGTCAGAACGTGGCGTGCGCGTCAAGCACAAACGTAGAGTCCTGCTACTATTATCGCGAGTGAAGTAACCGCTCGTTTACTGCTGCTGTCCTTTCTTCTTGCCGTCCGCGACAGGAATCTCGCGTGCGAGCTTTCTCAGCATCTCGCCATGGGAGGCGAATAACTGACCGGCACTAGAGCTTTCGCCAGGTCATGCAGGACGGAGGAATGGATTACGGACAGGAATTTTGATAGCGAGTTTGGGCTTTGACGCCGGACGGTTTCTCTGCATGGTGCTCCAATCGTTGCAAATATCTCGCGCAGATTCTCCTAGTCTAAGGTAAGTTTGCCCCTCGCGTTGAAATACCTCAACGGCCATTTGCTTTTCTGTATGTATGAAAGCGTACAGCGCTTCAGCAAATATATCTTTCGGTATAGACAACTCTCTCCTTAGCTCATCAGCCTGAATGGCAAAAGTAGGAGCTTCGCAAGAACGCCTGTAAGCCATGCACACTTTATTGAAAATCTTGCGCTGCATAAGCGTAGCTCCGGGTGATTGCTTTTTCTCCGCCATATTTCGAACCCTAGTGAGGTAAATCGACCAAACAGACAGATCGTCTATGGCCGATCATGACCTTAGTCCTACGCCGATATGTGTACCACCGTCTTGGGGCCGGTAATAGTCCAACTGGCAGGAATAAAGCAAGGGTGATTTCGGAGCATACCCTAGCGAGGCGATTGTAGCGCCTTGGATGAACAGGAGATTGACCGAATACTTCGCGAGAGTGGCCTCAAAGATTTGCTGAATGAATAGTTACGAAATGTTCAACTCCCCGACTTGGCGCAATGTGATCTC
>VBKY01000437.1 GCA_005879255.1 Deltaproteobacteria bacterium | reverse complement strand
TAAAATCTTTTTAATCTAGCGTTCGTGAATGCCGGCCAATTCTTTAGCCAGGCGGACGAAGGGGCTCAGATCGTAGCTATTCACGAGCCTCTGTTTGTTGGTGGCCAGGCTGGCGACGTTGTACATTTCGAAGAGCAGCTGGCGGGAGCCGAAAGAGTCGCAGGCATATTCCCACGCCAGCTTCAGCATGCGAAAGCATTCTTGCGTGCGCTCGTTCTCCCCCACAAAAAAGCGCCGGATTTGGTGGCCGACCTCGGAATTATTCATATCAGTTTCGTTCGGCGACATCAGGATACCGGAGCCACACAGCTCGCGTATCATCTGTAACATCCGGGGATAGCCCTCTATCGAGAAGATGCGGGCTGCTTGCGCCGGGATCCAGTTGGGCAGGGTGAGCCCCGATTGAGAGCGGACAGGGTTCGTTTCAGCGCTATGGATGAAAGCCCTCATCGTCTCCAGGTAGACTATGGCGTCGGCCAGGGCCATCTGTACATGAGGTTGTTTAGTGGTGCCGAGATATTCGGCCATCGCCGCGCAGATGCCCAGCAACACCTCCGCCTTGACCGCCATCCGCACTAAAACATACCAGGGCCCAATACCCATGGCTCCTTGAAAAAGCCGCGCGTATAGACTCGGGTCTTCGGGATCGGATTGACGCAAATAGAATACCCGATCCCAGGGTATGAACACGTTGTCGAACAGCACCATGGCGTCCATCTCGTCCCAGTGGGGACTTAAGGGATGATCCTCAGGGTTGGGTGGCGCCAGGGGCTGCCGGCAGATGAGCTGGAGGCCTGGAGAGTTCACAGGCACGGCGAAATACAACACCTCCTCGGGCTGGAGGTCAGGTCGTGGTTGGGTTAGACACAGGATGTCATTGGCGTAGGGTGCCTGCGTTCCCACTCCTTTGGCACCTCTCACCACGATGCCATCGGCCCGCCTCTCGACCACCCTCAAGTATTCTTGCTTGGACTGCGGATGGCTTCGGTGATGAAATGGGTCGTTGAAAATCGTGGCGATGGCCAGATCGTTTTCGCGGCAGTACTCGAAGTACCGGGTAACGTTCCCCGCGAAGGCGGAATTTTCTTTGCCCAGGATGTCACGAACGTCGTGCAGCCCCAAAACGACGGTAGCCAGGTGCTGGGGTAGGCGAGCCGCCACGCCTCCAGCACGGCGCACGAGGAACTCATACATCTTTCGCTGGCGGGTCAGATCTTCGACCGAATGGGGCAAAAGATAGGCCAGGCTTACCGGCTGCGCCGTAACCGGGGAAGGCATGGTCAGCAGGTCCCGATGGGCTGGGACGTGTTGAAGGTCATAAACCGCGGCAACGCTTCGGGCGCAGCCTTTCAAACTGGGATGTGCGGTGACATCTTCGACCAATTCACCTCGTACCCAGACGCGGCGCCCATCCCTGAGGCTTTCGAGAAATTCTTCTCCTCGACGTATAGGCATTTTCCTAAACTCTCACCCAACCTCTATCAAAAATGAACGCGACCCGGCTGCCCAGCAAGGCCTTCCGATCGCTCAGAATTATCTGATTACCTGAACGGATGTCAATTTGCAGGACTATCTGACATGCAAGGATGATCAGACTTTTATTTTTCGACAAACATTCAACAACTGCGGCCCGTTCCAAACGTTCCACCGCTACGCTCAGTTCAAGTCGTTCCAATCGTTAGCGGATTTGAGAACACAAACTCATACTTCGGGAGCCTCGAAATGCGCGATCGGCGCCGTTATCTGCATTGGGTTTTCGAGGCGAAGAAACGCTTTGGTCTGTGCGTGCTCGATTACATACTGAAACCTAGCGCGGTGCGACCCCGGTGCATCGCTGCGTCGTAAACTTACGACTTCACGATTTCCTCGTAGGGCGGGTTCCGGCATTGCCTTCTTCCAAGTGGGGTCGCGGATGTATGGACCTGCCTAACGCTTGATGCCGGTTTCACGGACCACTTCATCGAGCAGCCTGTCGTCGACGATTTGGGCGGCGTTGATCGGCCGCTCGATTTTTTGCGCCGCGCGGGCGAAGTCGAGCAGCAGTTGATATCCGTCGACGCGAATCTTGCCATTCACGCTAAGTAACTCGACGAGCTTATCGTAAGCCAGGGCGGCGATGTCAGGGGCCATGGCGAATTCGCGGGCAATCATCTGCATCGTATCGGCGCGATTTTCGCGGATGTAACTCATCGAGCGCAACGTGGCGCGCAAAAATCGCTTGATCATCTCCGGTTGTTTTTTGATTTTGTCGGCATGCGCGACCAGCGCGGTGCCAGGGACGTCCACATAGTCGCGGGTAGCGGCGATCTTGGTGAATCCTTCTTTCTCCGCGTGCAAACTGTGCGGCGCGCTCAGCATCGAGGCGGCCAGGGTGCCCGCCTTCAACGCGGCGTATCGTTCCGGCGTGCCGCCCATATTGAGCAGAATAAAATCGCGTTCGGGCGATAGCCCGTTTTGAACGATGACTTTTCGCAGCAACGTATCGACCAGCCCGCCGGGATTGAGCGAGCCGATGGATTGGCCTTTGAGCTCGGCCAGAGTGCGGTACTTCGGTTGAGCATAGAGCGCCTGATCGACGTAGGAGTTGAGGCTCATAACGACACGCAGCGGCGCGCCGGCGACGAATGCGGTCACGGCGGTGGTCGACCCGGTGCCGAAATCGGCGTCGCCGGTAAGGACGGCTTTGATATCAATGCCGCCGCGCATATAGACAGCGCTCACGTCAAGATTCTCTCTGCGAAAGAAACCGCGGCGCTGCGCCGTTTCGAGGATCGGAAAACTGGTGATGGACTTGCTCGGATAACTGACGACGACCCTCTCCGAAGCGACGATGCTTTGGCTCCGCGCGTCGGCCGTGAAGGCGAGAAGAACGAACAGCGCAAAGAAAAAATACTCAATTCGAGCCCGCATGCCTGGCCTCCCTCCGGTACAATCTCCTGAGCTTCGGAATAATCGATCACAGCGAAAGCTGTCAAGCAGACGAGAGTGCCCCGGTCGGACCGGTGGTCAAGTTTACGTAAGCCGCAGTTGATCGAGCCGTGCCCTGTGGGTGACGGGAGCCAATCGCTGGAGCCATTGACGGAATCAGTAGAGGAAGAACAATTGGCTGCCGTTCGTGAATGTTTAAATCGGCAACGACCGTTCGGAAAATTGGATTGGCAAGCGGAGATCGCTTCGAGGTTTGGTCTTGGCAGCACGCTTCGCCCGCGTGGCCGGCCGCGGAGCGAAAAGAAAAGTAGCCTGTCCCCTTTGTGATTTCCTCTCTTTCAAATTAATAACAAACTTCGAACTTGGTCGGTTGCTCGACTGGCAGATCGGCGGGCTTGGCGCCCTTCAGAATCTTGTCGACATAAGCGGCAGTCCGCTGGAACGAAGGGTTATACCCCTGCCACTACTTCTTCTCTGGCATCACGGATGAGTGATGGCTGGTAATGAGCCACTTCGAACCATCCCAGCGATACGTATAGGTATAGCGGCCACTGACTACTGCGCCTGTCTTGGCGAACGTAAATGTGTAGAGGCCAGCGTCAACGGCGGTGTTGCAGCCGATCTCTACGAAGCGCAGATCAATCTTTCCGGAGGGACGATCCTCTAGGAAATGATGAAAGTAATCTTCTCTTTCCGCCGGGGTCAAGCGTGGTTTGTTCGAAACGGTAGGCAACAGAATGGAGCGTTCCGCATAGTTGGCAACGACCTTATGCGGATCGCCAGTCTGCAACGACTGATTCCACCGGTCAAACAACGATGCGATCTCCTGTTCGGTGGTGACCTTGCAACTTTCCGTTCGTGTGGCCTGGGCCGCGTTGGAGGCAGATCCTGCAAGGACCGCGTAACCAGCAAGTGCAATCAAGGTGAGTGATTTCATTGAAACGCTCCTTTCAGCGTGGGAAACATAGCGGTTGGAATATCCTTCACATACCCTCCTTGTCAACAACTTTGTGGCCGGCCGCGGAGCGAAAAAGAAAAGTAGCCTGTTCCCTTTGTGATTTCTTTTACCGGCCCATGCAGGCGCAGCAAAATCGTCTGAGCGCTTTGTCCGTGCGCGCCAGCTTCCCATCGTTCAACCGCTGCGCTTCGTAAAAGGCGTTCGACGCCAACCCGGACGAACTAGCGGCCCCGCGTTGATTAAAAAACGATTGTGACGCGGCTGGTCAGAGATCAGGGTCTGGCCTGAGTCTGGATTCTAGTGGACCAACTGCGATTTCACGGCGAAGATATTCGGAGTCGTGCGTGGATATCTAAACAAATTGTCGATTGATCGCCCCGCCGCATGAAAGGCGAAAACGGGACAGGCTGGTTTAATTTCCGGTTCACCATGAGCCCGATTACAGCTAAACTCAATGACTCTTCGAGAAGTAACGCGTACCGTCATTAAGCTTGTTGAAGACGCAAGCGGCTGGTCGGTGGTCGTGAGCGAAGACGCTTCGGTGAAAACCTTGGTTGCTTCGCGCATTGCTCGCGTGTTCCCGGAGTTGTTTAAGAACCAACGTAGACAGCCGTGTTGGTATTAA
>VBKY01000436.1 GCA_005879255.1 Deltaproteobacteria bacterium | reverse complement strand
ATTGAACTGATTTCTCCTTCTAACGAATTTCGCGCCGAACGCAACTGAAGCGTCGTAGGTTTATGCCGAGGCGAGGGCCGGCAAATCACGCCAGACGCTAATATCCTCATACGTTTTCCGCGTTACTGAAAAAATAGTTTTCGGAGAGTGATCAATCAGCGAGGCATCGAGAGGCCTTTCCCCCCTCAGAAAAGAATTGCAGCTTAAACAAATATCTGCTTTCAAACAGAACTGGACATTTGTTGCGCCTAGGAGTAACAATTCTGGCTCAAAACAATCAACCCCTGAATAGGAGGATGGACTATGGCAAAACAAACACGATCCATACAGAAGAAAACGCTCAACGCTCCTGACGAAATTAGAACATTCGACAAGGGTAAGGTTGAGTTGGCCACGGTTGGAACGGTCACGTTTGGCCGGGCGAGTTTCGAGCCGGGGTGGAAATGGTCTGAGTCGGTTAAGCCGATAGTAAAGACCGACTACTGTGAAGCTCCGCATATTCAGTATCACGTCTCTGGTCGGCTAAGGATAAGGATGGCCGACGGAAGCGAAGAGGAGTTCGGTCCGGGAGATGTGGGTACAACACCTCCTGGTCATGACGCCTGGGTGGTTGGGGATGAGCCGGTGGTGGTGATCGATATATCTGGTATGAAGGGATACGCCAAACCGGCGGCCAAAAAGGGAGCTCGAAAACTCGCGAAACGAAAAACGAACAAAAAGAAACGCTGAGGCATCCGAGAAACAAATGCGCGGTCAATGCGTCTTTCAAATCACAGATGATTGGGCTGACGCGCCGTTTGGTTCAATCCTACGGAAAACTAGAAAACGTTGATGATTTTTCAGATCGGTTTTTAGAGCGTGAAACAGCTAGGATTGAACTGAATTCTCCATCAAATCTTTGACCCCAATGGTCTGATTAAATTTCCTCCTCGCAATCCGCTCCTTTATCCGAGTCATTGACATTATTGTCTTACCTGATAGCTAAATCGTAGATACGTCCTCCAGCTTTGACGGGTTGCTAGGTTAATGAGGGCCGACGAGGGAAAAGGTTATGGTTCCTCGGAGGAGGATGGTGCCTGAAGAGTATAAAGCCAGCCGCTCTGCGATGTTATTCGCTGGGTGTGCTGGCTTTTTTCGTAGACGGAAAGGAGCCACCGTGTTGATCTCGCCCGAAGAGATCGACCAAGCTGCCCAAAAGAGCCTTGGGCTACGACCACCGACCGGCGCATAAAGCAGGATATGCGAAGCATTTAAGGAGCTTAACTTTTGCACCACTACGCAAGATAATTAGGAGGAATGAATATGTTTGTTGAAAACTATCGGTTGGAGGAGCCGCCGCTTGGCGGGGGGCGCGGTCTTACTAATGAGGCCATTCCGTACCCGACAATCTCGGATGAGGATTGGAAGGTGTGGACCGCATTTTTGCCGGTTCGAACGGAAATAGATGAAACATTTCTGAGCGGCGCAAGCCCTCAGCTATATGAGCAAACACTTCCTCCCAAAGTCCGCGAGGAGCTCCAGAGAGCGAACAGGTTTTTCGATAGAGTAGAAGTTTGGGGCAAGCGCGAAATTGAAAAAGATCCCATCGCGGTAGGCTATCAGGGGAATGACCGTTATCTGATTGCCCGGTGGGGCATGGAAGAGCTGGTTCCTTTTGAACTCATTAAAAAAAGCATGCCTCTAATCCTTGCCCATAAGTACGGGATCCACAGTTTGCGTTTACTGGCAGGTTTGGCTGGGCTCGGTTTTCTGGTGTGGAACCTTCTCGCGTGATCATCAGGTTGGACTGATAACCGCACGCGTACGAAACCCGTTGACTGGGAACTTGTTGTTGCATTCATTCGCCGTGATTTCCTCCTCACGCACATGATGTCGCCCAGGAGATCGCGGCGTGGCTGGCAGAGCTTGTGGAATTTGCGATCAAACAGCTCCGGCCAGAACACACTCTCAACCAAATTGCTCAATGGACGGACGATTTTTTATCTGTACCTTTAGAAGACTTGGCTACGGTATTTCGCGTAGAGTACGGTATCGCGTGTGACGGTAACACTACCTTTCGGGCTCTCGTAGAGAAAATCGTTGGGACCCAAAAAAGGGCACCTAACCCGCGGCTTAAGACTGATGCCGAACAAACTGGCTCTGCCGTATTGTAATCTTCGTTTTGGCGGCACAGCTTAGCCGCCATCCGTTAGCCTTACGATTGAACTGAATTCTCCATCGACTCAATCCTATGAGATTTGCCTGAGCCGTCGATAGCCTGAATCTGGCCTTCCACTCGACGAATACGTAATCTCACTTTTCTCTTCTACTGCCCGCGTGATACATACCGAATGGTGTGTGTAATGAAGAAAGCGGGTGTCTTATCAATCCTGTTTTTAGTGGTACTGCTTGCTGTTGCGGTCATGGCGGAGGCACAGCAGCCGAAGAAGGTCCCTCGGATAGGATATCTAACACTTACTGCTTCCCCCCGTGGCCCCGAAGCATTCCTGCAGGGTCTGCGCGAGCTCGGCTACATCGAGGGACAGAACATTGTTATCGAGCCTCGACACGCGGCCGATAGAGCGGAAAGACTTCCCGACTTGGCGGCGGAGCTTGTCCGTCTTAACGTCGACGTGATCGTTGCCGGGGCTTCGCAAAGCGCGCTGGCTGCCAAGCAAGCGACCAAAACGATTCCAGTTGTGTTCCACGGAGTCGGCGATCCTGTTGCGCAAGGATTAGTTGCCAGCCTGGCGCGGCCCGGCGGGAACATCACGGGCTTGGCCAGTCTCTCGCCCGAGGTTGGCGGAAAACGGCTGGAGCTGCTCAAAGAAGCAGTTCCTACCGCGTCCCGCGTTGCCGTTGTGTGGAATCCCACTAATTTCAGCAACTCACTCCAAGTGAAAGAAATCCGGACGGCAGCCCAGACGCTCGCTCTCAGGGTACAGTCGTTGGAGGTGTCAAAGCCTGATGATATCGAACGGGCATTTAGCGCAATGGCGCGCCAGGGTGCCGATGCACTTCTGGTGTTTGCGGATCCTTTCTTGGGGAGTCAGAGAGTCCGATTTGTGGATCTAGCGGCAAAAAATCGCCTGCCGGCGATGTACGGCCAGAGCGAACCTGTAGAAGCCGGCGGACTTATGTCCTATGGGCCAAGCTTTCGTGAGTTTGGCCGGCGCGCAGCGTATTACGTTGATAAAATCTTGAAGGGCACAAAACCGGCGGACTTGCCGGTCGAGCAGCCGACGAAGTTTGAATTTGTGATCAATCTCAAAGCCGCCAAGCAGATCGGCTTGACGATTCCGCCGAATGTGCTGGCGAGAGCGGACAAGGTGATCAAATGACAATAATGAGTAACGAGTGCTGAGGACTGAGGTCAGATGAAGAAAAACTCAGTTCTCATAACTCAGCACTCAGCACTTTGCTGGAGAGGAGCGATGAGAAAGATTTTTCTGTGGCTTCCAGTCATCGCTGTGCTAGGTGTGACGGCAATTGTCGAGGCGCAGCAGCCGAAGAAAGTTTACCGGATAGGTTACCTATCAATTGGCTCCGCGCTCAAGGACCAGGATGAGGCATTCCTAAAAGGGCTGCGCGAGCTTGGATACGTCGAAGGACAGAACATCTTCATTGAGTGGCGATTTTTCAAAGACAAAGTAGATCGTCTTTCTGGGCTTGCGGCTGAGCTGGCGGGTTTCAAGGTCGACTGCATCGTCACCGTGGGCGTACTAACAACCCGTGCTGCCAAGCAAGCGACGAGCACGATCCCGATCGTGATGGCAAATGCCAGTGATGATCCTGTTCGGCAAGGTTTGGTTGCCAGTCTTGCGCGGCCCGGCGGGAATGTCACGGGTTTCATCGACGTTTCCTCGGACTTAACCGGCAAACGGCTGGAACTGCTCAAAGAGACTGTTCCTAAGACGTCTCGCATAGCTATTCTCTGGGATCCAGCCGCTCCAGCCGCCGCCGGCGAGTTTAGAGAGGCTGAGGTCGCTGCGCGTGCGTTGGGGGTGCAACTTCAATCTCTGGAGGTGCGAGGTACCGGCGATTTCGAGAATGCCTTCCGAGCCACAGGCAAGGGGCGAGCAGACGGTCTCATCGTAGCGGCGTTTGGTGGTCTCTTTCATAGTAACCGAGAACAGATCTTAAATCTCGCTATCAAAACCCGGCTACCGGCGATCTATACCCTCTCAGAGTATGTGCTTGCTGGTGGCCTTATGAGCTACGCAGCGGACCTTCTCGATCAACAACGCCGTGCCGCCACTTATGTGGATAAGATCCTGAAGGGAACCAAGCCAGCGGATCTCCCCGTGCAGCAGCCAACGAAATTTGAGCTGATTATAAATCTGAAAACGGCGAAGCAGATCGGCCTAACGATTCCGCCCAACGTGTTGGCGCGGGCGGATAAGGTGATCAAGTGAGCGAAGAGTACCAAATGACGATGCTAGGATTGAATTGATTTCTCCTA
>VBKY01000442.1 GCA_005879255.1 Deltaproteobacteria bacterium | reverse complement strand
GGCCAGTTCGTCGACTGCGAGCAAAATCGCGTGCGCGAGTGGATGCAAGTGATCGAACATCCGGTGATCGGCAAATACAACGCGCCTGGCGCGCCCATGCGCTTGTCGCTCACGCCCATGCGCGTGCGGCGGCCCGCGCCGTTGCTGGATCAGCACCGCAAAGAAATTCTTGCGGAACTTGAGAATCTGCAGGCCAGTCCGCGGAAAACCCAGGGTGAGTCCGAATCTCGACGGCCGATGTTGGCCGGGCTACGCATGGCCGATCTAACCCAGCAGTATGCCGGACCTTTGGGAACTGAATTGCTGGCGTACTACGGCATGGAAGTGGTCAAGATCGAAACGGGCACGATTGCGAGCAAGGAACGGGAAGCCGCAGTGCATGCCTGCATGAACCGCGCGAAGCTCGGATGCACCCTTAATCTGCGCAACGCGGAGGGAAAAGAATTATTTAAACAATTGGTCGCGAAATCCGACGTGGTCGTCGATAACTTCAGCTCGGGCGTTTTGGAGCGGCTTGGCTTCAGCTACGAAGTGTTGCAGCAGATTAATCCCGGCATTGTTCAAGTCGTAATGCCCGGCTGGGGGCTCACCGGACCGCTCAAGTCGTGGGTCGCGTGGGGCTGGCAGCTACTGGCGTACACAGGCATCGTGCGGCTGTGGGGCTATCCCGATTCGCCAATGGAAACTCGCTGCAAGATCGCCTGGCCCGATCGCGTCGGGTCGGTCACGATGGCACTCGGCGTACTTGCCGCGCTTGAGTACCAGGCGCGCACGGGCAAGGGGCAGTTCATCGAAGCCGGCATGCTCGAGGCGCAGGGTTCGATGATGGGGCCGGCAATTCTCGATTACACAATTAACGGCAACGAATGGAACGCCATGGGCTATCGCGAAATTCTTGGCGAACCTTATGCGCCTTACGGTTGCTATCCATGTCGCAGCGATGACAACTGGATCATTATCGCCTGCGCCGGCGATGAAGAGTGGCAAAGCATGGTCAAAGTAATCGGCAAATCATCCTGGGCCGCAGAGCCGAGGTTCGCTACGAAGAGCGGTCGCAAAGAGCACCGCGATGAGCTTGATCAAAAGCTTTCGCAGTGGACGGGTAGGTATACGGCAAAGCAAGTCTTTCGTCTGCTCCAAGAAGCCGGCGTCGCCGCCGGCATGCCGTCGTCCGGCGAAGATCTCTTCCATGACATTCACTTACGGGCACGCGGTCATATCGTCGAAACCGAAGCCCAACCGTGGGGCAAGATCACGCATCATGGAGTGCCAGGCATTCCGTCGCTGTCGAGCGCTAACGCCGCGCGACCTGCGCCCTGGATCGGTGCACACAATGTTCAAGTGTTTGGTGAGATATTGGGATTGAGTGGTGAGAGGATTGAGGAACTGAAAAAGTTGGAGGCGATAAAGTAGGGGAAAGCGAGGTCCCCGCCGCCAGGCATTGAACGGAGCGCCTGTCCTGAGCGCAGGATGTCAAAGGAAAGTCCCTTCGACTCAGGACAGACTTTTGGAACGATTGGAACGGGCCGGTCCCGTGAGCACGTTCCACGATCACGGTATTACATCGAGATCGTCTACCTGCGAATATCATCACCGCAATTGGCGCTACGACGTATTGCCGCCCGGGTTAAACAAGGCGGGCATAATGTTCCGCGGCGTGATGTGCTCCGGCGCTTCGCGCGCAGTCGGAATAATTTTGAGAAGCACTATCGTCTTTTAGCAAATAGCTGGAGTGTGTATGTTAACTCAGGCAGTGGACCAAAGTTGTTGGAAAGGTCGCCATGAAACGAAAAGCCAAACCACAAACTAGCAAAGAATTCTCCGCGGCAGTCGGTCGCGCCCTGCGCCGTGCCGCTAAGGTTGCCCGCAAGACCGCGCGCATGCACGGTACTCCCATCTACGTATGGAAAAACGGCAAGGTAGTCGCCGAAAAACCGTGACCCAATTCTTCGTAATCATCGGAGCAGGTTTCAATCCTGGGAGAGTCACCATGGCTCATCATAAACGTAAACGCTCAAAGAACCAAAGGGCCGGTTGCTTGCTTTGCAAGCCATGGAAGATGAATGGATTGGCGCAGAATAAGCCGGACGCCGAATCATTTTCTGATCATCGCCGACGGCGGGAAGCTAATAGCGAGTTGAAACAGTTTCTGAGGGAGCCTCTTAGGTTGATCGCTTATTTTAATTTGCCTTCGAGGCAACGAAAACGCAGCAAATTGCGGATCAATTCAACGCCGCCGAGGAGCTATGGCGCAGCTTGGAACTTAAGCGCCTCCGTCGCCGTGAGCTTTATCCGGACCTGTCGCCCGACCTTCAAATACAATTCGACGTACTCGATTTCGCGATGGCCCGATCCCCGAGAGGTTGTATCGGTTTCGTCGTTGAACCTTGAGAGTCGGTCGTCCTTGCCGACATCCATCATTTCCACGTTTCGAGAATTCGCGAAACGTACAATTTCCCCTTTTTTCCTCTGCTCCATGCACTTCGCCCATTGCGCCCGGCCCCCGAGCATGGACACGGCCTTTGTCCTAATGCGAACGCAGTAAAATGAAGAAGCAACACCTGACAGCGTCCAGGTCTCTTGCAAATGTGTGATTGCAACGCATGAGTGACCCGGAGAGCTTTTTTTCTATTCTTTTGTGGACGATTTAACATCCATTCCAAGGATTGACGCAGTTGGGTTACGCGGATAAGTATTACGGAGAAAATGCGAATAAACGGCATGAGACGGAACTCTCCTCTAGCTGTGATTTTCTGCTTATTCCTGCTGGTCTCCTGGAATACTTTTGCTGAAGCACAGCTAACCAAATTAAAGGTCGGTTACAGTGCCATCAGCGAAGTGGATTTGCCGGCTTGGGTGGCCAAAGAGGCAAGGATCTTCGAAAAAAATGGTTTGGATGTCCAGTTGATTTATTTTACTGGCGGGACTACAGCCGTCCTGGCCCTGGTCTCTGGGGAAGTTCCTATCAGTCAGGTAGCGGGTCCCGCTGTGGTGAACAGCGCTCTGGCGGGTTCCGATGTCATCATGGTTGCTGGAGGTGCGACCTCCCTGGACTATTGGCTTATGAGCCGGCCAGAGATCAAAAAAGCCGAGCAGCTTAAGGGAGGCTCCGTAGCCATTAGTAACTTTGGGGCAGCCTCAGATTTTGTTGCACGCTACGCTCTGGACAAAATCGGTTTGACTCCCGGCAAGGATGTCACGATTGTACAAGCGGGAGGCATATCGGATCGATTGGCTGCCGTTCTCGTTGGAAGGGTCCAGGCCACTGTGCTAAATCCTCCGGCCAGCTTCATCGGACAAAAGAAAGGGTTGAACATCCTCGCTGATGTCGCCAAGCTGGGTCTTGCCTTTCAGAATACCGGAGTGGCCAGTAGCCGAAGATTTAATAGAGAGCAACCCGACATTGTCAGGAGATACGTCAGATCGCAGGTAGAAGCAGTGCACCGTATCTACACGGACAAAGAAACCTCCCTGCAAGTCCTGAGGAAGTACTTCCGTGGCAATGTAGAACGGGATATCCTGGAGAAGACTTGGGAGTTGCTGACTGAAGGCACTTTGCTTCCCAAGAAACAGTATCCAACCATTGAGGGAATCAAATTCATTTTAGCTCCCTTGGCAGAAAAGGACGCCAAGGCGAGAGCAGCCAAGCCTGAAGACTTCGCCGATTTAAGCTTCATCAAGGAGTTCGACCAAAGCGGCTATATCGATAACCTCTACAAGAGGTGACGATAAAATCACCCGGGCCCGGTCAAAAAGCCAGCAAAGGCAAGAGCACCTGGTCATTTTTTCCACCGCAGGAGGATAAAACCACAATAAAATGAGTCCGAGCAAACGTCATAGACCGAAAGAAAGAGGTTATGACGTGGAAAAGTACAGTTGGGATGATCTGATGGAGGGTGCCAGACTCGCATCACGGTCACATCCACGAACACGGCGTTTATCCTTTCGCCTTTGAAACCACGACCACGCCAGTTCTCCCCGCCACGATCACGTCCACGGCCCTTCTCCGACGACGAGCACGGCCCTTTTTCCCCCGCCTCACGCCTGACCTATTTGCCTGAACTATTTTAACAGCCAGTTTACGACTGTTTTTGTGCGGTCCTAAACGGTTGCATACCGATTATGCATATGCGAAAGTATATACGTGTTCGAAATCCGCTTTGCCGAGGGTGTCGAAGAAGACCTTAGGAAGATTCGAATTTTTTACCGAAATCAGATCCTGGACGCGATCGAGGAACAGCTTACTCATGAACCCAACACCAGAACCAAGAACCGCAAGCTTCTGGAGAATCTGATTCCGCCATGGCAAAGCGTAGCGCCGATCTGGGAGCTACGTGTCGGCGAGTATCGAGTGTTTTACGACGTTTCACCTGCTGAGTCGGTTGCCTATGTGCGGGCCGTTCGAAGAAAACCACGAGGAACCAAGACCGAGGATATTTTATGAAGACAGTAAATGCTCGTGACCTGCAGAAGAAAATTAAGAAATGTGTGGATATGTCTCAACAAGACCAGGTTGTCATCACGCGTCGAGGCAAGCCAGCCGCTGTGATGGTGGGGGTAGAGGGGAAAGACTGGGAGGATGTAGTGTTTCAGTCCTCTTCGGCGTTTTGGAAGCTTATCGAGGAAAGGAGAAACGAGCCGACGATGTCGATGAAAGAGCTACGGACGCGATTAAAAAAACGTAAGAAATAAATCTCATTTCGACGTTTCGAGAATTCTCGAAACGTGGAAGTTCCCCCTTCACGAACACGATCACGTCTCTTCTCTGACCCGGGAACCGGTTGTCGTATGCCTCGTCGAATTCGGCTTTGCCTTGCCGCGCAGGGAAGATCAAAAATGTTCTCTGGCCCCGATTTGTTCCGAAGCTTCTATCAGATTCTGATAGACAGCATACAACAGTGGCTTACGTCATCGAATATTCGCCGGAAGCTGAAGACCACATGCGATGGCTCACCATGCGTCAGCAAAGAATTGTGTTCGATACAGTAGATCGACAATTGCTACACCAACCCATACCCAGTCTTGAATTTGTAGAGCGTTTTGAACGGCGCGAAGCGCTTGAACGTTTGGAACGATCATGTCTGCCTGTTGCCTTAAGCCTCATGCCTATTTGAGAGCGCAGCGGTGGTTTTCTGGATTAAACACAACTGTCAACAAAAGACCCCTTCAGCGTCCGACCCCTTCAGGGGCCCCATGCCGTAAGGCGCGAGGTTAGGGGTAATGCGAAGTAGTCAGTTCAGGAATAACTAAGAGTTTTACCAACCCACCGATATCTTCGAGCTTCTCTAAGTTATAGATGCTATCAATGATGTGGCTCATCTGACTCTCATCCATGAACTTGCCTGCCATGCTGCGGAACTTCTCCTCAAGGTCGGTATCCGTTACCGGATTCATCGGATGTCCCTTGGGGTGACGAATTTCACAGCTATATTTTTCTCCTTTCTTGGTCGTGATCTCTGCAATACCTGGCGAGCTGAATTCTTCGAGGCTAGGATCTGGCTCTACGAAAATCTTATCCAGCAGCTCTCTTACCCTAGGATCCCACAGCTTCTGCTCCGAGAACTGCTCCGGTCCCACTGCCCGGTCAACGATGGCAACCGCGGTAGTGTAGTATAAGCTATGGTCTGCCGCGTACTTATTGTTAGGATGGCGGCGTTTCACAGGATCGGCCAGTCGGTAGTTATACGAATTTGTTTTAATCCTAACCTCGGCTACCTCTTGTGGCACGATGTCGTGGCGTTCGACCAAAGTTACGGTCGCTTCTAGAAGACCTTGCATATCTCCATCGGCGGCAAATTTTTTGACCCAGGTAGAAAGGATTGTCCAGTCCTTCCTCGGCTGCTTTAGCTTCTCCAGATCCATCTCTCCCCCTGTCACAACCTGAGCAAGACCTTGACGTCCCTCAAAGACTTCGAGAGCGCCGGTAAAACCTTTACCTGCCAATAGGCCACTGAGGATGCCGCCATAAGCGCCAAACGGAGTTCTCATATTTCTGGCCGCGCTCGGCGACAGCATGACGCCCGGCTGTAGGCTAAAGCACGCCGCGATTGCCAGAGCGTTTGCCATTTGCTTCTCATCGAGTCCAAACAACCTACCCGCCAATAAGCCCATGATGCAGGCGTGTCCCATAGTCTCAGTCGTCCAACCTCGTTGTCGCAAGTTGTGACTCCCTCCGGCAGAATCATAGATTCTATTCGAGAGTTCATAGGCCAAGACGATCGCTGTTATGATCTCTTGACCAGGGGACCGCTGTCGCTCACCCACCGCTAGTATCGGGGGAATCAAGTTGCTGTGGTGCCCGAGAAATACGAGTGCCTCTTTTGTGAGAAAGCCTCGGTCGGAATAGTCGGGATAGCGGAGCATAGCACCGTTGGCCAGGGTGGCATATAGACACGAGGTTTTAAGGCCGCTGCCGAAGACCGTTGATTCGGGTGGCTCGTTCATCTCCTTAATCATGCTCTGAATGATCTGACTTGGCTCGCTCGGATATCCGCACAAGGCGACGCCCAACGTATCGAGCAGCGAACGCTTAACTTGATGAACTACCTCTGGCGGCAGTTCACGGAATTGTAATTCCTTGGTCTCACGTGCGAGTTGCTCGGCAACCGTCATTTTTTGCTCTCCATTTGCTTAGCGCCTATAACGACTACTATCTTTCACCGTTGCGAGTGAACGGGCGTTATTTAGCCGCTTTCGGGAAACCGAAGGCCTCGATTATCTTCTCGCTATATTCCTGAAACTTCGCGAAATGATGCCAGTCTACTACGGACAATTCCTTCCCCCGCACTTCCTGTGATAGCGCTGAATTAGAAGTGAACACCGAAGCCTTGAGGGGCTCGTATTTATCGATTATCTCTTGACCCTCCGCAGACGCGATAAATTCAAGCCAGAGAAGAGCGGCATACGGATGATCGGCCGTCTGGAGTATCCCAATGCCATCTTGAAGAGCTCTGAGTGGGGTCGGCTCCGGGACTTTGTACCTGAGGTTCATGGTCGGGTCCCTACGCATCATCGCCCGCTTAACACCACTGTAGTTGGAACCGAGGTAGATGGGATACTCTCCTGCAGCTACGCCAGTGTTGGCTCTACCGCCGCCGCCGGAGAGCCAGATGGGCTGCTGCGCGGGTATCTTACGGGCGAAATCCAACGTTCTCTCCAGGCCCCACGCAGGTACCAGCGATGCTAACCAAGACGGGCGAAGAAGCAGCGCGAATTTCTTTCCTCTGAGCTCCGGTTTCAGATAATCTTCCCACTTCGCGGGAACTTTATCGTCTGCGATAAGCGCTCGGTTGTACGACACGGTTGATAGAACACTGGTAGGGGCGATGATGTTCCTGTCACCGGGATGTATCATTCGTGAGTCGATCTTAAGCACGCCCTCCTTGGCCATACGTAGGATGTCATGCTTCATCAGATAAGGGACGTATTCGGGGTAGAAGTCAATGTCGACATGGATGACGTCCCACCCCCTAGCCTGGCCTGATTTTATCTCTAGAATGAATCTTTGGTGAGCCTCCGTTCCCACAATCTCCTCAATATGGACATCGGCGATGAAGGGATATCTTTGCTTAAATGCATTGATCCACGGCTTGAAATTCGCCATCTCGAGTCCGCTGCTGACCCTGATTTTTCCTTCTTTCTTTGCTCCGGCCACGATCTCGTCGTGAGTCTTAAAAAACATAAAGCCCTTAGCGTCGGGGTCCTGTTTAGCTTTAAGCAGCGGCGCGGTGGGCGAGGCGCTGAAGGCAAAAGTAAC
>VBKY01000441.1 GCA_005879255.1 Deltaproteobacteria bacterium | reverse complement strand
GTGGATCTCGCCGGCAAAGGCGATCCGCGGCCGGAAATCGAGCAGGCGAAAGCGTATCTTGCCAAGAATTAATCTTGCTGCGATGCCTCGCTGAGCGAGCTATGAGAGACAGGAATCGTAGCGCGAAATTGTTCCTGTTCGCGTTCCTTGCTATCGCATTTGTCTGCGCGTCTGCTTCCGCGCAAGAGAAGATCAAGTTTCCGGTCGGCGTCGGCACCAAGACGATTGGCACTAACATGTTCTGGCTGGCGACGAAAAAGGGTTTTTTCGATGACGTTGGATTGGATGTTCAGCCGGTGCTGCTGCGCGGGACTGCGATTACGATGCAAGCGCTAGTGAGCGAATCGCTGTTTCTTGTGCTCGGCTCGGCCGACGGGACGGTCGGTGCGGCCGCGACCGGCGCCGCCCTCGTTGCCGTAGGCGGCGTTGTTAACGGTCTGACTCAAGCGATCGTCGGCGGAAAGAATTACAAAACTTTAAAGGATCTGCGTGGCGCGACTATCGGCGTGCAGGTGCTGACTTCCGGCGCTACCAACGTTTTGAAGCAGATTCTCAAACAAAATGGCCTGGAGTATCCGGCGGATTACAAGCTCCTCGCTGTCGGCGGCGGCAACTTCAACCTCGCGGCGCTGATCTCGGGACAGCTCGGTGCGACCTATTTGGTCGTGCCGCTCGATTACACCGCCGAGCAGCAGGGCTTCAATGTGCTGGGCTATTTCAAAGACTACTTTCCCAACTATCAGCTGTCAGTCCTCGCGGTGAAGCGGGCTTGGGCGGAGAAAAATCGCGGCCTGCTGATCCGATTCCTCAAGGGCGCCGTGCGCGCGCATCGGTGGCTATACGCGAACAAAGAGGCGGCGATCGATTTTCTCGCGAAGGAAATCCCGCTCAAGCCGGAACTTGCGCGGCGAGGTTGGGAGTACTACACGACAAATCGTATCTGGCATCCGAACGCCGAGATCAATCTCGAAGGCCTCAAGTTTACGATGCAAGTTTACGCCGAACAACTCAAAGGGCCTCCGCCTGATCCGCTGAAGTATATCGATCAGAGTTATCTGCAACAGGCGATTCGCGAGTTGGGCGAGCGATGAGACAAAAGGGAGAAAATAGGATGTCGATGATGTTTTGCCGGCGCTTGCTCTTGGCGGCGCTATACGCGTTTCTTTTCGGCGCCGAGGCGGGGGCCGAAAAGATTCGCACGTCGGTGCCTGGTCTGAATTTGAACTACTTATCGATTTTTTCCGCGGACGCCAAAGGATTCTTCAAAGACGAAGGGTTGGAAAATGAGACGATTGTCATCGGTGGACCGGCGGGCATCGCGGCATTGATCAGTGGTGATGTTGACTTCAGCGGTGCGGGGGGAAGCGGGCTGAGAGCGGCGGTCAAGGGAGCCCCACTCAAAGCAATCATGTACCAAACCGAGCGGCCGACATGGTATTTGATCGTTCATCCAACGATCTCACAGGTTTCAGATCTCAGAGGGAAAAAAATCGGCGTTGCGTTGCTTGGCGACAGTGAGGACCGTTTTACGACGCTTTTTGTCGAGCGTGGCGGTTTGTCGGCAAAGGACGTCACTAAAATAACTCTGGGAACGAGCCCGGCTGATAAAATTCTTGGCATCAAGAGCGGCGCTGTGGCAGCCGTGGTGCTCGACCCGGCAGGCGCCGTCGCCGCGGAGAGAGAAGGCTTACGAAATTTTGCCTTTCTCGGCGATATCTTTCCTTTGCCGTTTCAAGGATATGTCACCACCGATAGGAAAATCGCTGAAAATTCCGCACAGCTCAAACGCTGGGTGCGAGCCGTGATTCGCGGCTTGATGTTCTTGCGCGAGCGACCCGACGAGGCCGCAGATGTTGCCATGAAAAAACTCCAGCTCAGAAATGCCACGAAAGCCATGCTGATCGAGGCGATCAAGCGCTATGTTCGCGCTCTGCCCCAAGGAGTTCCGGGTTTACCGTCGGCGGAAGGAATCAAGAACATTCTCGAGTATGAAATAAGGCTGCCTCTCAAGATGGATGCACCGGTTGCCGCAGAAAAATTCTTGGACCTGCGCTGGGTGGCCGAAGTTAGGAAAGAGATCGAACAAAAGGGCAAGTGAACCTAAAGAGCACTTGCAACCCTCGATGCGTTGCAAAATAGGTTTTCCTATAAAATTTCTGAAGGGAGATAAATGATGAATCCCACGTCGGCTGTCGATCTCCGATCCATGCGCGTCGATCTGGTCGGTAGTTTGCTGCGGCCGCAAGCCCTCAAAGATGCGTTTGCCAAGTATGGCGAGGGAAGTGCTCGCGAAGTCGATCTGAAAGACGCCCAGGACGAAGCCATTCGGGATGTCGTCGCGGAACAAGTCGCGCACAACCTACCGATTATCGTCGACGGCGAATTTCGCCGGACGAGCTTCATGGAAAGCTTCGCCGTCGTCGCCGGGGTCGAGGAATGGCAGGCGGGCGTTAGGACGTATCACGAAATTCTCAAGCGTACACAGGGCAATCAATCGATCACGCGCAAGGGTCAGGATCCGATCCTGGTTAATCGCAAGCGCGTCACCCAGCGTCTCAGATTGCTGCGTAACTCGCTGTTGGACGACTATCGATTTGCCCAAAGTCTGACCGATCGTCCGGTCAAAGTAACATTGATCGGGCCGGACCGAATTCAACAGTGCTACGACAGCGAGGCTTCGCGTTCGGTGTATGCGAGCACCGATGAGTTTTTGCATGACGTGGTTGCCGTCGAACGACAAATTATTGAACAGCTGGCGCAAGCAGGTTGCCGTTACGTCGGCATCGATGGCCCCGGTTATACGGCTTATATCGACCCGGATTCGCTGGCGGCGATGCGGTCGCGCGGTGAGGAACCCATGGCGACCATGGAGCGTTCGATTAAAGCCGACAATGAGGTCATCGAGAATTGTACTGGTGTGACCTTCGGAATTCATATTTGCCGCGGCAATCGGCAGAGCATGTGGCATCGAGAAGGACACTACGACGCGATCGCCGAAAGGCTTTTTACGGGATTGAATCATCAGCGGCTGTTGTTGGAATACGACACGGAGCGTGCAGGGAATTTTGATCCGCTTCGTTTCGTACCGAGGGGCAAGATCGCCGTATTGGGTTTGATCACGACCAAGATTGGCCGGATTGAAACCGTCGATGAGCTGCGCCGCCGGATCGACGAGGCCGCGCGCCATTTGCCGTTGGAACAATTGGCGATCAGTCCGCAATGCGGGTTCGCGTCTAGCATCCGCGGCAATCTGCTGACGGAAGACGAGCAGTTCCGCAAGCTCGACGTGATGCTCGAGACAGCGGCGAAAGTATGGGGTTAGGCGGCTATCGCCGAATTCGATATACAAGGGGTTCCGAGCATCGGGCGTGTATCCGCCCGACGCTCGGAACGGCGAGGATCTAATCTACTGGTTTGTTCTATCGGGACGATCGATCGCGGTCACCGGGTTCGCGCAGCGACCAAGCGGATCTTTGTTGTGCGCAGAAGCGGCGAGCGGCATCGACTTCTTTTCGCGAACCTTCCAGGTCGACCTCGACCTTGAAGCAATGTTCACGGCCGCGGAGGCGGTAATTGTCCGCCGGACGGAGATCTATTTCATTCATGCCGGGGCGGAGATTAATACGGCGCGTCTGGGCGACGGTATCGCCGCCTTCGCGGATCGTGATTTCGGTTTCGCATTCACGCTTCCCGTCGAACTGGACGCGCACTTTCCAGGACCGAATCCGCTGGCCTTCGGTCATCGGGTCCGGGGACATGTCCAGGTCTTGAATTTGTAACCGGTCGCCACGGCGACAGGCGCCTCGTCCGTCCGCTGCAGTAGCCTCGCCGATCAGGTTTATAAATGGCGCGCTCAGGAGTCCGGTCAATAACGCTGCTTTGATCCAATTCATAATTGCCTCCTTGTGATAGCCTTTGTGCTTTAGACGAGTGAAATTATCTCTTGCTACAATACGATTTGGCAAGCGAGTTCTTTATGCATCTGACTCCAAGGCTTCCAAACCTGCCATTAACCGGCCAAAACCCCTAATACTTTCTCCATAATGTCACTCAGCGTCACGTCGTAGCAGTGGATCTCTAGATGTTCCCGATAATAGCTTCGCTGGTTCTCGTCTTCGGAAGCAATGTCGGTAAAAGTCGCACAGTGCGGCGGAGGGACTTGCCGTTGGTATCGAAGGCCAAGGACTAACCGATCAAAACTTTCGAATGACTCGATTCGTACCAACGCGTTTTAGGATCTATGCCGTCAGATGTTTTGCCAGCCGTATAGCTTGGCCGGATTATCGACCAGGATTTGCTTGCGGATCGTTTCGTCTGGAACAGAGGTCAATAAAAAGTCGAGCAGGTCGCCGTCGTTCGGCATGGGCACCGCGATCCCGCCATGCGGCCAGTTGCTGCCCCAGACCACGTGGTCCGGCCTTGCTTCGACTATCGCACCGACGACTGCGAGCATGTCGGAATAATCCGGCGGGCCGGCTTCGGACA
>VBKY01000248.1 GCA_005879255.1 Deltaproteobacteria bacterium | reverse complement strand
CGTCTAAATCTTCGGTGTCCTTAAAATCATCGTTGATGATCGTTGCGGCATTTGTGTAGTTCACGACGAAGGTTTTGAAGAACGGGTCCTTGTTCCACTTCTCACTGTTGATGACGTAATTGATGACACCACCCAGGAAGGCGATGTCCGACCCCGCGCGCACCGGCGCATAAATATCGGCAACTGCGCTGGTGCGGGTGAAACGCGGATCGACGTGGATAATTTTGGCGCCGTGCTCGACCTTGGCCTTCATCGGCCAGCGAAAGGCGACAGGATGGTTCTCCGCCATATTGGATCCCATGACGACGATGCAGTCGGAGTCGGCCATGCTCCGGGGATAGAGAGTTGCTGCGCCGCGGCCGAATCGTGTCCCCAGACCGGGGACGCTAGAGCTGTGTCATATCCGCGCCTGATTCTCGATGGCGACTATTCCCAGACCGCGCATGAGTTTCTGGCAAAGATGATTGAATTCGATCTCGAGCGTGGCGCCGCCTAACGCGAAGATGGCGGGCGTCATATTGACGAGCTTGTCGTTGGGAAGCTTTTCGATGAAGGTCTCGTCGCGTGTCTTTTTGACCAGTTCGGCGATCCGGCTCATTGCGCGTTCGAGGTCCCACACTTCCCAATCGGCCGCGCCAGCGGCGCGATGCAATACCTGGAT
The DNA here is from genome assembly GCA_005879255.1 of Deltaproteobacteria bacterium. The sequence continues at coordinate 16,420 of VBKY01000248.1, read as the reverse complement.
AGGGCGATTGGGGTTAACGTGGAGCTGGAAGATCGCGGCGCCCTTGGGACAGAGAGTCCCTTCGTTGTGCGGGCTACGAGGATCGCCTTCGATGTTAACGATCTTGCCGTCGATGGTGTGGATAAGCGTCCCGCAGCCGACCGAGCAATAGGGACAGACGCTGGGTGTTACCTTGGCATTTTTGATTCGTAGCTCTTGAGCTCGGGCAACAACCGGTCCGAGATTGACCCCGGATCCTGCAAGCCCTGCTAATGCAGTGCCGCCAGCTGCGCCAGCAGAAAATCGGAGAAAGTCACGCCTGGAAACTTCCATGGACCCACCTCCAATCTCAGTGCGGGAAAGGCAGAGATAGACAGCAATAGACGTACCTGTGTGTCTTTGTCAAGCGGTTTCATAGCGCAACACGTGTGCCACGGACAAAGTGATACTGAGCCATTCACTCTTCTTTTTACTTTCCTACAGTCTCCTCCGCGGCTGATTTGACGTCGCTCGGGCGAATAAAACGCAGAGACGTGACCAACGCGAGAATTAAAACGGTGAGCATAGCCAGTTCAATAATAGCGTTGTGCAAGAGAGTCTCATTTTCCTTGGCCATTTTTGGCAATTCCGCTGTTAGGACAAGAATTCGCCTGGTCACTGCGATGAGTCCCACTACTAGGAATGGTCCCGGTTGTAGGACATGCTGACGAAATGAAACCTGCACCGTGTATAAGACTTCGACAAAGATGATGATCAGCAGGACTCGATCAAGCAGCATCACAATATTTTCTGATAGCACTCCCGCGTAGATGTATTGAATGAAATAAGTGATTTCAGTGACCAGCAGGGCCATTGCGACGCCAGCCAATAGAAGTCCCAAACCGACATAAACAATGTCTTCGATGAGACTGAAGCTTGCCGCGATCCAGCGTTGCATGTGGGAGTATTGGCAATTGCTTTAGTGGAATCGCCTATTGCTTAGCATGAACGTGACCTGTTTTTTTTCCTTTAAGCCGTTTTAGCGATCCATGAACCGCAAGACCCGCTATGCTCGAGCCGGCAAAGTGACGGCCAAAAACTGAACTCTCCGGCTACTCGCTTACTACGCAAACAGCCACATTGGGGGATTCGGACACCAATTGTTCGCTCGTGTGTTTATGACACTGCTCTCGAATCCATGGATAGGCGTGGTGTCCCCGACGATGACTGTGCCGCATTCGTTGTCGCGCGCGGCCTTGATGATTTCTGCGACGAGATCTCTGGCTCAGCACAATAAGTGGTTTCGATCCCGCTATCCGGCTCTTCTTTGGCTCCTCGTGAGAATCCGCAAATTCATGATGGTTCGCAATTCGTCAACTGGCCTTGACCATTTGTTTTTCATCAGCAATCCATTAGCCTAGCCGAGAGTCATTATGCGATAACGCAACAGATGTGCCATGTTTGCAGTGAGTAATGAGCCAGTCGTTGAGCTTCTTCGCTCTGCCATCAGACATTAAAACAGTTTCTTATAGCCGCAAGAATTGGGAGAAAGCGCTCCGCAATGGTACTGAGTTTGCACTATTACATCTTTGAATGATTACTGAAGGAAGGAGTATGGAAAATGGCGCAATCTACCTACAAAGCCAAACAATTTAAGCTCAGCGGACTGCAGGGGATATCAGACGAAACTTTGAAGATGCATTTCGCTCTTTACGAGGGCTACGTTAAAAATACCAACCTGCTGATGGAGCAGATCGCCGAAATCACCCACAAGAAAAAAGCGTCGGGCTTGGATCCCGCATATGCGGAGTTGACCCGTCATTTAGGTTTTGAGTTCGGCGGCATGGTGCTACACGAATACTATTTCGAGAATTTGGCGCCCAAAGGACGCGCTAGTCCGTCGCCTGAATTCAAACGAGTTGTCGACCGATGCTTTGATGGTTTTGAGAACTGGAAGACGGCGTTCGCCGCGGTGGGTGAGATGAGAGGCGTCGGTTGGGCGATACTATACCAGGATCCGGTCAACGAAAAATTATCCAATCATTGGATCGCTCTGCATCAAGATGGGGTTCCATCGGGCTTTAAGCCGCTCTTGGTGATGGACGTGTGGGAGCATGCTTTTCTGCTCGACTACAAACCGGCAGAACGCGGGAAATACATCGAGGCGTTCTTCAGCAATGTCGACTGGGAAGCGGTCCACCGTCGATTGATAACGCCGGCCGCCGTGCGCGCGGTCGCGTAAGGCGATCGCCCGAGTCGGAGCCGCTGGTCTGTCACTACGACCAGCGGCTCCGTTGTTCCTTTATTCGGCGTGGGATGCGGCGTCGAAGCAGGGTGCATCGACGGGTCGATTCGCGGACTCAAAATCGGTCTTCTAACTTGGCCAGGCCGGACAAGAGTTCACGTCCGGTATCCAACTCAAAGCGGCAAGAGTCCGGTATTTCCGAAAGCGGGCGATACTCCGCGCGCATTCGTTCATAAACCGCACACGTTGCGTCCGAGATCTCATGCTCGTCATCTCGGCGATTTTTGAGACGTTGCCGGATGGTGTTTTCATCAGCGCGGCATTCGATAAAAAGAATTGGAACGTTGAATCGACCGGCGAGTTTAACGAACAAGCGACGGTACTGCGGGTTGCCAAAGGTGGCATCGACGATCACGCCTTGACCGTTGGCCAATTGATCGTCCGCCGTCTTTAGCAGTGACTCGTACGTAAGTCGGGTAAATTCTTCGGCGTAAATACCGCTTTGATAGCTTTCCCGAGCGCGGGTGGTCGGCGAAATCCCGGCGAGCTTTTTCCGCACGCGGTCGGAATCAAGCACAGAAAAGCCGGTTCGAGCCGAAAGCAAACGAGCGACAGTCGATTTTCCGCTCGCCACAATGCCGGACACGATAAGGAGCATTGGCTTGTTCGCGCCGTTTGCGTAGCGCGTCGCAAGAAGAAAATATCGCAAAGCCTGCAAAGCTGCCTTTCTTCTCTCGTCGTCGCCAACGTCTTGCTCGTCGCTCTTTAGGCTCTCGACTTTGCCGCGCACGTAAGCCCGGTAACATTTATAGAACGGCAGCAGGGGGGCCATGCCAGGGTCTCGAGCGGCCGACGCATACGCACTCTCGAGTTCGGCGGAAAAATCGGCCTCGCCCAAGAAATCCAGATCCATCGACAGGAAACCAAGCTCAGATGCTACGTCGTTGTATCTCAGAGCTTCATCGAATTCGATGCAGTCAAAGATTTCGATGTCGTTGACCAGACATACGTGTTCCGCACGCAAGTCGCCGTGGCCCTCCCGAACATGGCCTTCAGCAACACGGCGCTCCAGAAGATTTGAGTTCTCTTTCAAAAAGCCCTCGCTGTAGTCCTGAATCCTTTCAAAGTTACTCTTGTCGAGGGTGCGGCCAATGAAGCGACGGGTCTCGCGAAAATTATCTCTGACTCTCGAGGCGATCGCTTGTGGGGATCCAAAACGTGCCGATTGTTCGATCGCCGCTTTTTTGTGAAAAGCGGCGAGTTTTTTTGCAATCTCAGCGATATGCTCCGGCTTTACCGACTCGTCGCGAATTAACGAAGTGAGCATCCGATCTTCCGGCAAGCGATTCATCTTGACTGCATATTCGACGATGTGTTCGGGATCCGTAATTTTCTCGTCAAGATAGAAAGATCCATGTGCTCGGCAGATTGCGACCGTCTTCAAATAAGTATTTGGCGCAAGCCGGCGGTCGAGGCGCAACTCTTCGTCGCAGAAGTGACGTCGGTTTTCTAGCGTGGAGTAATCCAAAAAAGGAAATTTAACCGCTTTCTTAACCTTGTAGACATAAGGTCCAGCAAGAAAAACATAGGATATATGAGTTTGTCGAAGTTCTACCTCCGGATTGTGTGGATAAAATTCCCGCCGCAGCATGGCGGCTATTAAGGGAGAGATGTTTTGCTTCATCGAAAGACGATTAAATAACTGCTTAGGGCATGAGGGAATGGCAAGCTAGCGCGATTCCTGTAATCGTTCCAGCTATTGTGCCGATTTCGAAAGACCTCGAGTTGCCTCATGTCGCGAGGGTTTTGGTTAAGTGCGCAGAATTTTGGCGCAAGTAGTGTGCCAGATAACTAAAGTAATCGACCGCGGCGAAACGTTTTTGACCAATTTTCCCGCCACGCAGCGACCTCCAGCGCTCACGTCATCAGCAGAATTCTGTCTTCGCATGATTTAGTCGCTGTATCGGGATTGGGACGAAATTTTGACTAGGTGTGCCAGAATCGACACAAGATAAATTTACCAAAATAAATGGAAGCACCATCCAGAAGGAACCCTATGTATTTTGGTACGACGCTTGCTCCACTTATGCATATCGAGAGGAACAAAATGTTTGAGGAAAAAATCGAACGCAAAGATTTAGCAAAGATGCCGGCTGAGTATATTGAGCTTCTTGGGCGCGTGCTGACGATACAAGCCGACTGTGAAATCGGCGGACCACACCTTTACGTTAAGGACATGCTTCTCATGGCACCCAGCAAAGTTAATCAACTGATCGTCGCGCGAACGGCGGCCGAAGAAATGGACCACTATCGAAAAATTGCGCGCTTGGCGGGTGATATGGGAATAGACGTGTCCGGACTACTTAGTGTACCCAACCATGACCGTTATTTGGAGGCCTTTCGCGGAACCATTACTACGTGGGAAGATTTCTCGGTCTTCGGTTTTTTGATCGATCGAGTCGGTCGATATCAACTCGAGGAGTTTCTCGATTGCAGCTATCTGCCATTACAGCGAATACTCGCAGAGATTCTCAAGGAAGAGATGGGTCATATCGGCTTCGGCACCAATCAAACTGCCGAGTTGGCTGCCAGGAACGAGGAAACTCGAGAGCGGGTCCAGAAGAGCCTCGATTTCTGGTACATCAAGGCGCTCGATATGTTCGGGCGAACCGACTCTGAGCGTTCCAATCGCTTTTGTCATTGGGGACTGAAGCAACGCAGCAATAGTCATGCACGTTGGGAATTTATCAAAGAAGTAGATCCGCTCATCCAACAAATAGGTCTCTCGGTGCCGGACCCGGTGGAAGGTCGGAAGTATCTGTAGAGACTTCACAAGCAAGCGCCCCATTCAACGCTGCCGCGTGCGGCCGATGTCCTGAAACAATGGCCAACAAACCGACGCCGCGCGGCTTACCCAAAGTCACGACGCCGTCAGCCGTTGCGACCGGCAGACGCGTGCTAGCTAAGCTAGTATCTTTCTATCTATATTATTACTCGATTATTACTCGCGCGATTTAAGTGCTCGAGTCCGGCGAAAGCGAATCGGATTCAATGAAAATGTGCTTGATCTTGTCATGATGCTTTCGGATGTTCGCTTCGATTCGGTCGACGCTCTTTTCCACCTCGACAGCCGAAAGATCGTTGCGAAACCGAAGATCCATGGCAAGCAGAACTGTATCCGGTCCAAAGTACATGGTCAGCGAGCGGTTAACACCCGCAACCCCTGGATCCGACTCTACCAGACGGCGAATATCGTCGAGGGTTTCACGATCAGCGCCCTCGCCAATCAGCAAACCCTTGGTCTCGTATCCCAGCAGCACGGCGACCGCCGCCAAGAGAACGCCGATGACAATTGAAGCTGCGCCATCGAAATAAGGGTTGTTGAATTGGTTCGCGAGAAAAACTCCGATCATGGCGACGAGTAGGCCCAGGAGCGCTGCGGCGTCTTCAAACACAACTGTGAACGTTGTTGGATCCTTGCTCCGCTGAATCGCTTTCCACCAAGGATCGTTGCCCTTAACACTCATAAAGCTTTTAAGGGCAATGAACAGAGAAATAGACTCAAATACGAATGCGAACGCCAAAACGACGTAGTTCCAAATCGCATTTTCCTGGGGCACTGGATGCAGGATGTGCAGCAGGCCTTCATAAGCCGAGATGCCGCCGCCAACCGCGAAAATGACGATGGCGACCATCAATGCCCAGAAGTAAAGTTCTTTGCCGTAACCAAACGGATGCTCCGCATCCGGAGGCTTCTTACTCTGTCGTAGTCCAAGCAGGAGCAGTCCGCCATTCCCGGTGTCAACGAGCGAATGAATTCCTTCCGAAATCATAGCCGAGCTGCCGGTGAATGCTGCGGCCGTAAACTTCGTTGCGGCAATAGCTAGATTGGTGATAATCGCTGCATAGATTGCGTTCTTCGATTCCGCCACAGGTGCAAATTTTCTTTTCAGTAAATAGATCCAGCTGGGCAAATTAGGTTAGCTCGATGTGAGCAAGCGATGTGCCACCTTCGTTCGTTTTCTTTATCGCCGGGAAGGCCCAGATTTGCAACGATGATTTTTATGCAGTCCCGGCATTCGGACAAATATTTGCGAAGCAGTTTAATATCCGTATACGTAACGCGTCAGTTGCCGAGGATGCGATGTGCGCTTGGGCGAGAGAATTCGCGATCATAACGCTTCATCGTGCGAGCGAGTAAATTTTCCTGAGCTTATGGCATATGCCTTGCTCGTTTAACCAGGTATGTCGATCTAATAATTCGCGCATAACAAAAAATCGGATAAACAAATGTCGTCGCCAACGTCCCTCAAATTCGGCTGGAAGGCTGGTACGGAACAGTATCCGCCCGGTGAGCTGCTTGAATATGCAGTCACGGCGGAGCAGGCTGGGTTCGACTCAATCGATGTCAGCGACCATTTTCATCCTTGGAGTGAAAATGGACAGGCATGCTTCGTCTGGACCTGGCTCGGAGCAGCGGCAGCCAAGACTAAAAAGATTATTCTTGGCACTGGCGTTACGTGTCCCATATTAAGGTATCACCCCACGATCATCGCGCAGGCCGCCGCTACTCTGGGATGCCTAGCACCCGGCCGATCCTTTCTTGGTATTGGCACTGGTGAAGCTCTCAATGAATACTCGGCGACCGGGCTTTGGCCTCCATACAACACAAGACAAGCCCAAGTGAGCGAGGCGATAGAGCTGATCCGCGCTCTGTGGACCGGTGAGGCGGTCACCCATCGTGGCAAGTATTATCAAACACGAAAAGCGAAGCTCTACACCCGCAGCGACCAATCAGTCCCGCTCTATATTTCTGCCATGGTGCCAAACAGCGCGAGATTTGCCGGCCTATATGGCGATGGACTCGTTACCGTCGGCGGGGAAACTCCGGAGACTTACCACCAGATCCTGGAAAATTTTTCCGTCGGCGCGAAGGCCGCGGGAAAAGATCCGAACCGATTGCCACGCCTCATCGAGCTGGGCGTCGAATTTACCGACGATAAGGAAAAAGCCATCGAAACCAGGAAAGCATTCTGGGCGGGGACGTTCGTACCGGCGCTGTTTACCGAAAAAATCTACACGCCAACGATGTCCGAGACCAACGGCAAGGCCGTGGGCTCCGATATCATAAGTGAATCGCTATGCATCTCCGCCGATCCTGAGGTACACATCAAGTTCGCGCGTCATTACATCGACCTGGGCTTTAATCATCTGATCTTTCACGCGGCGGGCCTCGATCAGCGCGCATTTCTCGAGGGATACGGCCAACATGTGCTCCCCCGGTTGCGGCAGAATTGAATCCGCGCCGGCCATGGCCGGATTCGACGAGACATTTTTGACGTAAAGGGGACGCAGTAACAGTTCCTGGTTTAGTTTCAGATATTTAACTGCGGAAAGAGGTTCACGTTCGAGCGTCGGAACCTCGAATGCAAAGCCAACTGCTGCATTTCTTGAGCCATAAAGATTTTACAGTGGTACTGCCCGTCGACTTTTTGGTAAACGATAATAACCGAGTGAAGGGTCCAGACAATACGAAAAACGCTTACCTGAATTCTGTCAAGATGATCGCCCAGAGCACGTAAACGGTAAGACAGCGTCGTCGGCGTCCGCGTAACTGTACCAAATTGACTTTTTCGTTTCTTTCGAGCCTGGGCGTCAAGGCGCGAAATATCGGCTGGGCGGAAACAGAACAGACGATTAGCTCTTGATTGTTGAGCGCCTTGCGACGAAAGATCATTGCCTCCAAGAGCGTTTCGCAAAATCGATTCGCCTTCTCTGGTTACGCAAGCACTGCAGACGACATACGACTGGTCATTTTTCTCTAGCTCGAAAGCCGCAATCCCAGCGGCCTCCAGCGACTGTCCGATCACTCTTAGCGATTTAGCATGCAACATATCGGCAAACTTCTTTTAGTTTGAAAATAAACAAACGCCGGTTTCAAGACGAATTTTAGCCCGCTGACAACTCCAGCATGTGAAAAAGCATCAATCATGCCTTAACAAACTGGGAGCATGGGGAAAGCTCTTCGCACATAGTGGACCATTATGCGTCCCAACTTATGCAGTTTCCCGTGATAGTGCGTCCCGAAAATTGAACAGGTTTAGGCAACACAAGGGGCCCGTTTTTGACTGAAGTCCCGATCGTTCCAGTCTCTCTTTGGTGCAGGATCTCCAATAGGAGCTTGATCATCTCGTCTGCGGTGAGCTGGATTTGGCGGATCGGGGGGTTCTTTTATTGGTGGTTTTTTCCGCCGCGTGGGTGGCTTTATGGGCGGTTTCTCCGACGGTGGTTCCTTTCTCTCATCATGCTTAAGACTGATTAGCCGTAATATCACGTTTTTCAACTTCGAAGCATTAGTTGGGGATGGAGAACGAGTGGCAGAGGTAATTAGCCATTCAGTTTCCTCGCCCGGGCAGGCACTCGTCCACCGCAATCCCGGCAAGCTCCAGACCAACCATTCGGCGAGTTACTTCATGCTTATGCAAAGCAGGAAGATCTACGAACCGCGTTCGATGCCAATAGCTTTTTCAATATCCGATGCCGCCTCGAGACAGAGCTTGGCTGCCAGATCGAGGAGTCTTTTCGCTTGCGCCATTTCGCAGCGGATCTGAATCGTGCGTGGGAAGCGGTCTCCGTTCGGCCGGCGGGTGAAGGTGCCATGTTTCAAGATCGCAAATTCGGGACACGACGTCTCATCACACTTGTCGAGAAGACGGTCATAGTGGTCAAAAGATATCTCAATGAGCACCTTCATGGGCCAAAATTAATTAGCGAACGGCGCCAGTCAATGTCCCAAATATGAAAGATCTAAAACATGATCGACCTCCAGACTGAAATCTGGCAGCTCGCGGGAGCGCTATGTTGGCGCCTTGAGAACGCGACACCGCAAGTGGGGCGTCGCAGCGTACATTAAGCGTCACGCGCCTGTCTAAATTGATTGGGAATTTCCGTGGCGGGCCGACTATCTAATCTAATGAAAGCTTGCTGTATGCCATTGAACAATGCATTCACTGCACAATTCGTCCGTCCTTCGCAGGTGCCGCTGCTCTATATAATCCTCGGCGGGCCATTGCGAGCACTTATGAGAAAGGTGCCAAATTTCGGATTGTTGTTTTCGCCTATATGGCATCTGTGTCGGTGAAGCCATGACGGTTAACTGACCCTTAGACTTCGGGAGCAGGCGTTGAACAGTCCGGACTAACGCCGATGGCCTGATAGGCTTCTGAAAGAAATCCGCTGATCCGTCCAAGATAATTTTTCCTGCCCTTTCAGAAAGATAACTGGACATGAGAACTATCGGAATAGCAGGCCATCTGGCGTGAATGAGACTAACTAGGTGTAGGCCATTTAGCTTCGGCAACACCATGTCTGTAATTACAAGGTCGACAGGCAATCCGTCGAGGAGCGCTACCGCCTCATTTCCGTCACCCGCTTCGATGACTTCGTAGCCTTGCCCTCGTAGCAATCGAGCAAACGCATATCGGCTGGTCGCGTCGTCTTCGACGAGGAGAATCATCACTATTACTATAGCTGAGTGAAACTGCGAGACAAGGGGGTCTACTGATGAGCAAATGAAAAAAAGTGCAGTCCGGTGCAGACTGTGAGGATTTTCTACTGGGGCGCATTGGGCGAGTGAGGCTTGTTTGCTCCTGCTCGCATCCTCTCAACGCGAGACCCGAAACAGTGGCGCGGCGGGTGTGCGTACAATTCACACCGAGTAAGAAAATTTCTTACGTTAGCGGTGGATTGCCAGTCGGAAATGCTGTGCATACGGGCATCATTGGTGGCATGTCGCTTGCTCTATGCTGGATTCCGCGCATGCGTCTGCACTTGTTTGTAAGAATTTTAAAAAAAGAAGGGAGATATAATCATGGAACAAATACAGAAATCTATCGAGGTCGATCGTCCGCTGCATCAAGTTTACAATCAATGGACACAATTCGAGGAATTCCCGAGATTCATGGAAGGCGTGAAAGAGGTCAAGCAACTCGATGATACGCGGCTGCATTGGGTCGCCGAAATTGCCGGCAAGGAAAAGCAATGGACGGCAAAAATTATCGAGCAGATTCCCGATCACCGCATCGCATGGGAATCCGAATCCGGTGAATACACTTCAGGAGTTGTTTCCTTCCAAGCCCGAGGGCCGGAGCGGACATGCGTGACTTTGGAGATCTCGTATGATCCGAAAGGATTTGTCGAGAATGCGGGAGATGGGATTGGCGTGGTGTCGAGACGCATCGAGAACGATCTCGAGCGCTTTAAAGAATTTATCGAAAATCGTGGCCAGGAAACCGGTGCCTGGCGTGGCACAATTCGGGAAGGCCACAGGCCGGTGTCTGAGAAGGCTTAAACGATGGCAAATTCTATAGTGGGCCGCGCTGCGCGTCGCTGCATTTCGTCGCGCAGGCGCGCCCGCACATAAGTCAACGTAAACTTCACTAGCCCTTACAAGCCGACTGCCGAAAGCAACGATTACGAGTAAGCAGTGAACGGAATAAAGAACAGCTATCATAGGACTCAGCAGTCGGGCACATCCTGGAAGAATGCCGGGGCATTCAAGCGTTGTTTGGATTTCACGAGGGATTCGCGCACAAACTATCAACCGTGGAACAGCAAATTCATTTTGTCTCGATCGTTCTGACCGTAATTGCCGTTGCTCCAGTGATGATGAGCCTGAGGGCTGTATCGCCAGCGGCTACTTGGGACCGGATCTGGAGAGCTACTGCAAAGCCCGGCATTAGCCATGTAATAAATAAACCGTACGTTGCCGACGTCGAAACTCTAATTAGCACCGAAGAGTCGTAAACCCAGCGCATTTGCGGGCCGTTATCTCGGTTCTAGCATCAGATCGCGAGCACGATTGTTGCATGCCGGCATTGTTCCGTGGACTGACAGAGAGCCCAAAACTTACATGCGGACAAATAGAAACCATCATCCAGATCGGCTAAACCATGCGCCCGACAAGTCCGATACGGCATTATTGCTGATCGATGTCATCAACGATCTTGAATTCGATGGCGGCGAGAAACTTTTAACTCAAGCTCTGCCCATCGCTGCTGCGCTCTCTGAACTCAAAGCTAGAGCTAAGAGGGCCGGCATCCCGGCAATCTACGCAAATGACAACTTCGGTAGATGGCGGTCAGATTTCCCGAGGCTGGTTCAATACTGTCTCGGCGAGAAAATTCGCGGCAAACCGATCGTTGCACAACTCGCACCCGACCCGGACGATTATTTTGTTTTGAAACCGAAGCATTCAGCGTTTTATCAAACGAATCTCGACATATTGCTAAATTACCTTGGCGTAAGCACTCTGATATTGACAGGAATGGCAGCCGATATCTGCGTTCTTTTTACCGCCAACGACGCCTACATGCGCGATCTGCAGCTGATCGTGCCGCCGGACTGTGTCGCCTCCGAAAGGGCCGAGCAGAACCGGCTCGTGCTAAAACTTATGCAGCGCGTGCTGAAGGCTGAAATTAAGCCTTCGCGCAAAATTCAATTTAACTCTCAGCCGAAATTAGGTAAAGGCGCTCATCCGCCAAGGAAGCGTGCGATCCGAGAAGAAAGCGGCCAGAGACTTGGGAAACTTCCGTGAGGGAAGGGACCGACCACGAGTGTCTTCTTGGGTTCTTTCCTTGCCGGCGATGAACTGGACGTCGTCGAGGATCAAGATGTCGACCGCTGACACGCTGCGGATGGACGTCCTTTGGGTGAGTAGATTTAAAGCTTGCACAGTTCCGGTCCGCTCGCGCCAGTGATGCAGATGTCTCTGCCTTCCTGCGACAGAATGAGCGGTGCGCCGTTGTCGATGTGCCCGGTGATGGTCGCGTTCGGCATGTCCAGGGCGCTATCGGCCGTCTTGTGCAAGAGGCAAGGATGGTTTGAAAAGTCTTTCGATCATTGAGAATCCTCTTGATCGCCTGTTTGGCGTCGCGCGTCGCCTCGATCCATTCCTTGCCGACTCGCAAAACAGTTGCCCCCGCTCATGCTTTAGCTTTTCGCGCTTAGACTGTGGTAAGTTCGCCCCCACAAAAATTGGAGGCAACCAATGGCGAAACATTCTAAATTCATCCAAATAGCGACTGCATCCGAAACGGTGCGGTCTGGGCAAGTGAAACCGGTTCTCTTCGCGCTTGATGAAGAGGGAAACGTTTGGGAGTACGACTACGGACATCCACGAGTCAACAAAAGGCCTCAATGGGTTCCCTTGCCCACCGACAGAAAATAATCGCTGGATTTTGCGGGCGATACCTTACACAGAGAAGGCCGATAACCTAAAAACCCGGCGAGCCCAAACAATGAGCTTTATATCGAGAAACAGACTCCGACGTTTGGCGTCAGATTTCAGGAACTACCGCAGAGGGCAAACGCGACTCGGCGTACTCGGGAGGATGAGAGCGATGACGGTATTGAGGTTGTTCGTACCTGCATTGCGGCGACCTCCTACGGCTGTCGCGCGACCCTGATGCTGTCTTCGATATAGATAGCCGCCCGCGGATAGATACTGAGTGCAAGGTCACGGAGTAATTCCGCATGCATTACTTCGCAGAGGATTTCTGCTTGACCGTGGCCATCTAAGTCGTGAGTCACCACAGCCTTTTTCAGTATATCCAACTCACCACGCCATCCTTCACATTTCTGAAGAAAACCATTGTAGTGATTGATGGGAATGTCGACGAAGATAGTTTTTGATGCGGCATCGGAAGCGGTACAAAACTGGCGGTTCACTCAAGCCTCCCATTCTGCTTGCATGTAACATTAATCCCGGAGCGCTAAGTCAATGTGACCCCACGCGGCACCGCATACGATTAATGGCAGATGAGGGAGACGAGGGATGTAACTGACGCGTGTGTCTAATGTGTTAACAGACGCGGCTGGGATTACAAGAGCTGATGATAAATAAACGCCGAGTGGAAACGCTCATACGTAGCTCGGTAATGCCAGGAAACTTCGTAGGCGGAATTATCCCCTCAGCACGGTGAGAAGCCGGGCAGTTTTACTTGATCCAGCGACTGCGGTCACCCGGTTCGCGCATTGACCACCAAGCAGACCTCTGATTGACGCAGCGGAATCGGTAATTCTCCGGCGGACGAAGGTCGATTTCATTGACGCCAGGTCGAAGATTGATCCGCCTTGCCTGGACGACAATATTGCCGCCTTCAGATTCCGTCTTACGTTCGGGCATCCTTTGGCCCTCGGCAACGGGTCGGGGGACATGTCTAAATCTGGAATTTGTAGTCGGTCGCCACGACGACAAGCGTTACCGCGTCCATAGTCCGCTGCAGTAGCCTCGGCCATTACAGTCGACCCGCTGTGAGTTAATTCGCGACACATTGTCCGCGATCTCTGCACAGATCGCTAATAGCTGGCTTGCTTTTCAGACCCGTTACCTAGGATTCGAGATTGTGGAAGTGAGCTGCGAATTATTCTCCACGTGATGTCTTTAGGGCGACGTAGTTCACCGCCGCCGGGGTTGCAAGCACGATATCTAGTTTCTCTTTTCTACGATCATCAACTTCCCTTGATTGTGGAGAAGCGAGAAAGAAGGCTAGTCCGGCGAGCTGCCAAAATAGATGCAGAAATTCATACTCCAGTTTCGAACATTCCTGGCGATCTCCTAACGAAATCGATCACATGAAATGGTTGGATGATGAACGTTTGCCTCGGCCCGTGCATACCCGCTGAAAGTCTCCGATTAAACTTCCAAAGGTAGGAACCTGCGTTCACCAAAAGACATTATCGCCTTCATCAAACTCTCAGTGGATCGAACGCAACTGAAGCCAAAGGTTAGAGTGATCGACACATACGTGTGTTGCTCGTACACACGTATGATGAGTCAGTCAAACCATCGATGGAGAGTTGAGGCGGCTACTTGGCCTCCTATTTGCTCCATGCAAAGAACAAGCTTTGACGGAGGTTAAACGAATGGATGCGTTAGAACTTCTCAAACAAGACCATCAGAAAGTGAAAGGATTATTCAAGGAGACAGAAGGAGCGGAAAACTCAAGAAAGAAACAACTCTTTGATCAGATCGACACCGAATTAGAGATTCACGCGCACATAGAAGAAACCGTCTTTTATCCGGCGATCGAGAAGCACGAAGAGCTAAAGGATATGGTGGCCGAAGCTCGCGACGAGCATGCAGAAGTAGAGACGCTGCTCCAGGAAATCGAACAGTTGGGTTCGGACGTAGAAGGGTTTGATTCTACATTGACGGAGTTAATTGACAGCGTCGAACACCACATCGAGGAAGAGGAAGGCGAGATGTTCGAAAAGGTCCGTGAACTTTTCAATGATGAGGCGCTCGAACAACTAGGTAAGGAGTTGCAAATGGCTAAGGGTAAACAACATCGCGAAGCAGAGTTAAACGCGCCTACCGAGTGAACCCGTAAACGCGAAAAGATGTAGGACGAAATATGAATGCTTTAGAGCTGCTAACAGAATCATCAGACCGTGAAAGAAGGCTCGATCTCAATCGCAGCTTCACCGAATTCTCCACGAGAAGCGACTTAGACATAGGACGTTTTTTTAGTATGCACTCTCTCGCTTTTAGGACGAGCGGTGTTCGGGTGGTGCTTGAATCGTTTGTAAATTAGTTGCTGCGGCCATGGCATGTTACTTGCGCGATAGAATTTAGATTGAAACAAGGAGGGTTGAATGAAAACTATCATCGTCTTGCTGCTTTCAACGGTCCTGATCGTCGGTTGTTCGAAGAATCGGTCTGAGGACACACAAGTTTCTCAAACCGCCGTAGCACCGGACAACTCCGGCCGCAATGTGCGAGACCGTAATGATCAGACAAAGACTGCCGGGGATCAGTCTGAGAACGAAGCAGATCGAACGATTAGTCAAAATATAAGACAAGCCGTTACCGCGGATGATTCTCTTTCCACTAACGCCAAGAATGTGAAGATTATCACGAATATGGGACCGTCACGCTGCGGGGACCGGTCAAGAGCGAGAAAGAGAAAGCTGAGATCGAAGCGAAAGCGAAACAGGTCGCTGGTGTAAAGAGAGTGGATAACCAATTAGAGGTCGCAAGCTAAACTAAAGGAGAAAATTATGGCTAAAGCAGTTTTGGGTTTGGTTGACAGTGAAGGTCAAGCGGAAAGGATCGTCGATGGCCTTAAGGCTGCCGGATTTTCCAATAACGATATATCGGTCTTGTTCCCCGATAAATCGGGAACCCGAGATTTTGCCCACGAGCAACATACCAAGGCCCCTGAAGGCGCGGCAGCAGGTGCAGGTACCGGTGGAGTCTTGGGGGGAGTATTCGGTTGGCTCGTGGGCATCGGCTCGTTGGCTATCCCCGGCGTCGGACCCTTTATTGCCGCCGGACCGATCATGGCCGCGCTGGCGGGAGCCGGTGTCGGCGCCGCCGTTGGCGGGCTTTCGGGTGCCTTAATCGGATTGGGTATTCCGGAGTATGAAGCCAAGCAGTACGAGGAAAAAATCAAACAGGGAAACATTTTAATTTCCGTGCACTCGGAAGACAGTGACGAAGTTAAGCGCGCGAAGGATATTTTCGAGCGTGCCGGCGCGCACGATATTTCGTATACCGGGGAAGAAAGCGTCGCCGACAAAGACAAGGCCAGACCAGCGGCAGGATTTCGAGATCGCCCATAGCTCGCAGTGGAACAAGGAGGAGCTATGAAGGTCTTGAGAGACGAGAAAGGGAAAGTGGGATGGATATTGCTCTGGGCAATGGGTATTCCCATTCCTATTTTGCTCATTCTCTTTGTGATGCGTGGCTGTACATAAACCAAGTAAGACAACAAGGGGGATTTCACTATGAGACCATGGAGAAAGCTTCTAGTCGTGACGTTGACTATCCTTTCACTGGCCGGTTGCCAGGCTATGACAGGGAAAACCGCTGGGCAAAATGTTGATGATGCAACCCTTACGAGTTCAGTCAAGACGAAGTTAGCGGCGGATAAACTCTCGAGTCTCACACGGGTGGACGTCGATACGAACAATGGCACTGTTTATCTAAACGGTGTAGTCGAATCTCCTGATCAAAGGGCACGAGCTCAGGAGCTTGCTTCGCAGGTAAACGGCGTCAACAAAGTAGTCAATAATCTCCAAGTTCAAAAGAAGTAGAGAGTAGTCAAGTTAATGCGGGCTTGTCGAACGACGTAAAGGCGAGGCCGATACCGAAGCCAAAAGATGCGGACAGCGAAGAAGGTCTCTTCATCAATCGTTACGGTCGCCCAGACA
>VBKY01000421.1 GCA_005879255.1 Deltaproteobacteria bacterium | reverse complement strand
CGGCATGTTCGACCGCAAGGGGCGCGTGTGGTTCGCGGCGGCGGTCCGCGGCCCGAACAATCCGGCTTTCTGCAAGAAAGGCTCAGACCATCCTTCGGCCAAAGTCTTCCCGGTGGAACGCACGAACCGCCACCTCAGCATGCTCGATCCCAAGACCATGAAATACACGTTCATCGACACCTGCTTCGGGACGCATCATTTGCAGTTCGATGCCAATGACAGACTGTGGACCAGCGGCGGCGGTCAGGTCGTTGGCTGGTTCGACATGAAGATCTACGACGAGACCGGCGACGCGGCGAAAGCGCAGGGATGGATCGACACCAACGGCAACGGCAAGCGCGACGCTTACGTCGAGCCGAACCAGCCGGTGGATCCGACGAAGGACAAGCGCATCTCGGCGGGCTTCTATGCAGTCATGCCGAGCCCGGCTGACGGCTCGATCTGGGGCTCCGTGCGAACTTTTCCAGGCGCCGTCGTGCGCATCGCGCCCGGGCCAAATCCCTCCGAGACCGCCATCGCGGAAATTTACAACATACCACTGCCGGGGTTCGGCATCCGCGGCGCTGACATCGACAAACAAGGCGTTGTTTGGGCGTCGCTCGCAAGCGGCCATCTTGCCAGCTTCGACCGGAGAAAATGCAAGGGCCCGCTCAACGGCCCGAAAGCCACCGGCGATCATTGCCCCGAGGGCTGGGCCTTCTATAAATATCCCGGCCCGGGCTTCCAGGGAATCGGCGATAACAGTGCGGAGTCGAGCTACTACTCGTGGGTCGATCAGCACAACACGTTCGGCCTCGGCGACGATGTGCCGATGTCCACCGCCAATCTGCACCACGGCCTGGTGGGATTTTACGCTAAAGGCTTCGACGGGCGCATCGACGATCCGAAAGCCGGCTGGAAGGGCCGCGGCTTGTGGAGCTCGAGCGGCGACCGCGCGCCGTGGCTGATGGAGAACGGCAAAGGTTCTAAGCCGCTCGCCGTTCATTTTCAGCTGCGACCCGATCCGCTGGCGAAGTAGAGCGCGTGTGAATAATCCACACGGGCCAGGCTCTTGGTAATTTCAAATCAAGAGACCTGGCCCGCGTTTTTAAGTCAAGTAAAAGATTCGAAACAATAAGAAAAGCGCACCGCTGGAGGAGAATCCATTTTCCGTTGATTTCTCCCTGGGAAAAAATACTTACAGTTCGGCCAATCGACTCGCCCGGCCGACTCAACGAGGTCCGATACGAAGCGTCACGGTGGCCAAATAGATTTCCCGCAGAAACCACACTAGGCCCAGAAAGAAAGTCGACATTGCCGCGATGAACAGCAAAGTCACAGGTATTGTGGCGTCAAAGCGAAAAAAGGCGCTGAGGAATAACACTGCGATAACGGTACATACGAGCAGTGCCGTCGCCGTGCAAAGGGTAATAGCGCGGCTGATGAGCTTTGCTCGCCGCGATAGAATCCCGAGATCAGCGCGTAGCGTAGCGAGAATTGCCGCCGAAGCGCCATCCAACTTTTCCTCCAAGACCCGAGCACGGTCGATGATTCTTCCCAACCTGTTGGTCATGACCACTAGTATCGCGCCGATACCTGAGAGAAGAAAAACCGGCGCAACAGCCAGTTGGATTGCGTGCGCTACGGCGACGTCCGAAAACTCCAGCACAAATTGATTCCAATCAATATTATCCACGCCACATCGGCGACGATTTCGCGGATCCTCATTTTTAATACCAAGCCGAGAAGGAGAAGTCAGTACGCATTGCAGTCGAAATATCAGGATGTAGCACTGGCGGGTTCATAGCCGAGCCAGGTCACGGTGCCTAGCCGGCATTGAAATCAATGTCATCGTGTTTTTTTCGCTTCTCCCACTGCCATTTCTTTATTCATTCCGTTTGCGTGTCTCAATAATTGACAGCCCGTCCGCATCTTGATATCCGGCCGTTGGAGGATTCCAATGGCTGAACAAGAAATTGCTTTGATTGTCGGCGCCGGCCCAGGGCTCAGCGCCTCGCTGGCGAGGCTTTTTAAGAAGGAAGGTATGCAGGTGGCGTTGGCCGCGCGCGATGCCAAGAAACTGGACGGCTTAGTCATAGAGATCGATGGCCGCGCCTATCTGTGCGATGCGAGCAGCCCAAAGGATGTGGAAAATTTATTCGACTCAGTGGCGAAAGACATCGGCGAACCCAATTTGGTTGTCTATAACGCGAGCGCTCGCGTGCGCGGCCCGATCACCGAATTGGATACCGAAGAAGTGCGCAAAACGGTGCTGGTTACGTGTTACGGCGGATTCCTCGTCGGACAGGCAGCCGCCAAGCGAATGATCAAAGCCGGAAGCGGAACGATATTGTTCACCGGCGCTTCCGCAAGCGTCAAAGGATATGCAAACTCTGCGGCCTTCGCCATGGGCAAGTTAGGGTTGACCGGACTAGTACAAAGCATGGCGCGCGAGCTTCAACCGCAGAATATCCACGTCGCCCAAGTCGTAATCGACGGCGGCATCTGCGAGCCGACGCGCCGCCCGGAGCGTCTCACGTCGCGCGGTCCAGATGGCTGCCTCGATCCTGACGCGATCGCTCTCACTTATCTCCAGCTGCACCGCCAGCAACGTAGTGCGTGGGCATCTCACATTGAGTTGCGCCCATGGTCGGAAAAATTCTAACGGGCTAGCGAAAAATCTTGGCACAATAAATTTTGAAGGAGAACTCCTATGGCTAAAAAGAAAGAATACACCTGCGTGCTCGTCGAAACCGACGACGAAGGGATTACGTGGATCACGTTCAATCGACCGGAGAAGCGCAACGCGATGAACCCGACGCTTCTTGTCGAGATGGAGCAGATTTTGTACGAGCTGGAGACCGAGGAGGAAACTAAAGTCATCGTGATCACCGGCGCGGGCAACAGTTGGAGCGCGGGGATGGATTTGAAGCAGTATTTTCGCGAGACGGATAAAGACCCCGTGGTGCGCTTCCGGGCCATGACGGCGCATCGTCGCTGGGCGACGGAGTTGCTTACTTGGTCGCGCAAGCCAAGCATCGCCATGGTTAACGGCTATTGTTACGGCGGCGCGTTCATCTCTCTCGCGGCTTGCGATATGGTTATCGCTGCGGAAAGCGCGACCTTCGGTTTGTCGGAGGTTAACTGGGGTATTATTCCCGGCGGCAACGTGAGCAAGGTCTTCGGCGACATGGTGTCGTATCGAAACGCCTTGTTCTATGCGATGACCGGGCGCACGATCGACGGCCGCAAAGCGGTAGAGTTGGGCATCGCGACGCTGGCGGTTCCGGCGGAGAAACTGCGCGAGGAAACGGTGGCCGTCGCGCGAGAGCTAATGGCGAAGAGCCCGATGGTTTTGGCCTACACAAAGCAAGCGATCCGTGCCGTGCGCGGCATGGACATGGATCAAGCTTACGAATATTTGGGGGCGAAGAGCATGGCGCTTCGCGCCGCGGATCCGGAACAGACGCGAGCACGCGGCATGCGCGAGTTCCTGGACGAAAAAAAGTACCGGCCCGGACTGGAGCCGGTAAAACGACCTGCGGGCGAAAGATAAGTAACACTTTTGGGGAGTGCAGCAAGAATGCGATGCTCTCGCGAAGGCGCAAACTACGCCAAGTGAGGGAGGCGTCGGCCCATCATTGCCAACAAATGCGAGGGATCTAAGAAAGATTTTTCCCTCCAGTCGAAATGACAAGGCACGTAACCTGGCGCTCTTAGGATCTCGGCGCTATGAACTTCTTTGAAATCCTTCGGTTCAACAATAAAAGGGGAAGAACCTAACGACTTCGACTGAGGAGAACGCATGGATCTGCAGCTGCAGGGCAAGAAAGCAATCGTCTCTGGTGGCAGCCGTGGCATGGGCAAGGCGATAGCGCGACAGTTGGCGCGCGAGGGCTGCGATGTTGCGATTGGCGCCAGGACCGAGGGGATGCTGCGCGAGGCTGCCGCGGAGATCACTCAGGAGACAGGCCGCATGATCGTTCCACTGGTCTTGGACACGCTGAGCGGCGAATCGATTAAGGCATTCGTTCGACGAGCGGCCGAGGCTCTGGGCGGAGTTCATATCCTTGCTAATTGCGCCGCACGCGTCGGGGGCACCATCCCTGACAACATGGATGTGATCAGCGACGAGCAGATCGTCAAAGACTTCGAAGAGAAATTCCTCGGCTACTTCCGCTGCGCGCGCGAGGCTGCGCCGTACATGAAGCAAGCCGGTTGGGGGCGGATCATCAATCTAAGCGGCGGCGCCGGACGCACCCCCGGTACCGCTGTCAGCACGCCAGCCCGCAATATCTCCTGCGTCGCCTTGACGAAATCCCTGGCGAACACACTCGGCCCGTTCGGCATCAACGTGAACGCTATCTATCCCGGCACGACGCTCACCGAAGCTGATTTAGAACGCTATCGCGCGCAAGCCGAGCGCCAGGGTAAAACGCTTGACGTTTATTTGGAGGAATTGCGGCAGCGTAGTCTCATCCGCCATTTAGTTACTGCAGAGGATATTGGCTACGTAGTTACATTCCTTTGTTCGCCGCTGGCCCTAAGTATTACCGGCGAGGCATTCTCGGTGTCCGGCGGCGTCAATGCGGATATGCATTACTAGAACGCATCGGATATTGACCTAGAGCTTGACCCTGCCGTCGCAGTTGACCTATACCGAACGGTGCAGGGGCCGATGATCGAGAATGGAGGATCGAGGATGGCGATCTTCTATCCTCTATCGTCAATTATCGACCATTAAAGCGCAGGTGGATTATTTAGAAGGTGCTAACGCTAGTAGGAGGGATAAATGAAGCTCTTATTCTTCGATGATTTCAAGCTGGGTGTGCTGAAGGGCGATACCGTGGTGGACGTGTCGCAAGCGGTGCGCGAGATCCCGCACACCGGGCCGCACAATCTCATCAGCGGTCTGATCGAACGCTTCGCGGATTACCGCGCCGGGCTAGAGAAAGCGACCGTTGACGGCAAGGGGACGCCGATCGACAAGGTCCGAATCCGGCCGCCGCTGCCGAGGCCGGTCAATATTGACGCCATGGCGGTGAACTACATGGAGGACGGCACGCGCAAGGAGCCGGCGCCGATCAACGCGTTCCACAAGTCACCTGGTTGCGTTATCGGCGATAATGACACAATGATTCTG
The DNA here is from genome assembly GCA_005879255.1 of Deltaproteobacteria bacterium. The sequence continues at coordinate 687 of VBKY01000421.1, read as the reverse complement.
CCCGACGTGCCCGCTACGATCTTCGAGGGTGAGGCGGAGCTGGCGCTGGTGATCGGCAAACGCGCCGCCAACGTGCCCGCGGCGAACGCAATGGAATACGTTTTCGGCTACGTTAACTTTATCGACGGATCGGCGCGCGGCCTGCCGCCTTCGGGCAATACGTTCTATCAGATGAAATCGCGCGACACCTTCGCGCCGATGGGCCCGTATCTCGTGACGGCCGACGAGGTGAAGGACCCGCACAATCTTCAGGTGCGGCTGTGGGTGAACGGCACGCTGATGCAGAACTACAACACGAGCGATATGGCCCACAAGATTCCACGCTGCATCGAATGGGTCAGCTCGATTCACCCGCTAGAAGCAGGCGATGTGCTGGCTTTGGGAACCAATCACCGTGGATTGAACCCGTTCCAGGACGGAGACTTGGTCGAGCTCGAAACCGCGCCGCTGGGCCGGCTGCGCGTGAAGATCCGCGATGATTTAAAGCGCACGTGGGCGAGGGAGACGCGGTTGCAACGCCAGGAAAAAGGATTGGAAGTTCCCACGCCGCAGCTCACCGGCAAGTACGCCAAAGCAACGGGGTAACCGTCGGATGTCGTTCAAAATGTTCAAATCGTTCAAACGCTAACGCTCCGTTCAATTCCCCTCCTTCAGCCTCTCTCCCGCGACGCGGTGGAGGAAAGAGAT
>VBKY01000420.1 GCA_005879255.1 Deltaproteobacteria bacterium | reverse complement strand
CCGGGATCACGGTTTTCGAATGCCATGGACGGATTAAAGCGAGATTTGTCGGCTTCGCCTCGGCATGACAACGCATAATATGCGTCTTGATCGCGCCAGGCACAGGAACCCTAGGTTGCCAATCTGAACGAAGGATAATCGAAAACAATGATTCGTTACCGGCAATTCAAGTACGCCGCGCTGATGACCATTTTTGCATTCGTTGCTGTCGTTCATTCTGCAACAGCGCAGGAACTGCCGACGCTCAACGTCTCATACGCGTCGGTTACCGGCAGCCGCTTACCACTGTGGATTGCCAAAGATGCCGGGCTGTTCGAAAAGCACGGACTCAACGTGAATTTGGTTGTCATCGCGGCCGGGGCTGCGGCCATCGGCGCTTTGGCCGGCGGTGACGTGGAGGTTCTCGGTGCGCCGGGAGCGACGACGATGGTTTCCGCGGCCAAAGGACTGCCTGTAGCTATCATCGGCACTTTCGGCCCCGGGGCTTGGAAGTTGGCGGCCCATCCTTCGATTACGTCAGCACAGGAACTTAGAGGTAAGATCGTTGGCATCAGCCGACTTGGAACGAGCATCGAATTTTCCACCAGGCGGGCATTACTCAAACTGGGCCTTACGCCGGGAAAGGATGTCAATATTCTCGCGACCGGCTTGGGTGAATCGAACAAACGGATACTGGTCATGCTCCAGGGCAAGATCGATGCGACGTTGGTCAGCGCGGACAATCTCTTCGAAGCGGAAACCAAGGGTTTGAAAGTCTCCGTTCTTGCGGACCTGAATGACCTGGGGATTTACACGAGTGCCAGCGATCTTTCGGCCAGGCGTGATTTTCTCAAGAACCAGCGGCAGCGCGCGCGATCATTTATGATGGCGTACTCGGAAGCGATCTGGCTCGGCAAGGCAAACAAGAATGTTGCGCTGGGGAGTTTTCGTAAACACTTGCGCGAGCAGGATCCGCGCCGGCTTGAAGGGCTGTACAAGAATTATGCCGTTGAGGGGCCGCCTTTGAAGCCCTATCCGATGGAGGAAGCGATACAGACCGAACTCGAAAATCTAACGCCCACCGTGCCCGAGCTGCGCGGCAAACGCGCCGCGGATTTCATCGACAAAACCATTCTCGCCGAGCTGGAGCGAGACGGTTTCTTCACCAGCCTTCAAGCCAAGTACGGCAAATTATAGCGTAGGAACCAGGCAATCAGGGAGAGCGCGTATTCCTTGTGAATCGCGAATAGAGCGTGCAGAAATAGCTTTGCCTTCTTTGCGTCGCTATCCTTTCGGCTTTTTTGGCGGTCTTCGCGTCTTTGCGTGAGTCAATCCGACTTGGTTGCGGCGGCGCCGCACTAGTGAATGTTTTGATTACGATCTGTAGCTCCAAAGTTGCGGAATGACTAAACAGATGCCGAAAATCATGATGAAGCACAGGGCGCTGCCGACGAGCAGCGCATTGGGGGCACCCCACGCTTGAGCGGCAATTCCCGCAAGCAACGCGCCCAACCCATTCGTCGTCTGCGCGAAAACAGTGATCAAGCTCGCCGCCCTCCCGAGCATTTCATTCGGCGCCAACAGCTGGACTACGGTACGCCGAATCGCCACGCTGATGGAGTCCGTAAATCCCAGAATCATCACTGCGCCGATGGCCATCCAAAACCATTGAGAGACTCCCAATAGCGCCAGCGCGCCGGCAAAGAAAAGAGCGGCAATGACAACCAGCACGCCCTTGTGCTTCACGTCACCGGCCATTAGGAGTGCTGTCGAACCCAGCAAGGAACCCACCGACGGCGCGGCGTAAAGCAAACCCAGACCGGACGCGCCGGTCTTGAACACGTCGGCGGCGAATATCGGCAAAATCGGCCGATAGAAGCCGACCAGCGTTACGCCGAAATCTAACAGGAAAAGCGAGAGAATGATTCGCTGTATCCACATAAACTCGATGCCTTCGACGATGCTTCTCAAGTTTACCTGCCGGCGCTTCCCTTCGATCCTGCCCGATGCTTTAATCGAGAAGAGCGCGATCAACGCCGGTACAAAAAGCAGCGTGCTGGCGAAGTAGGTCATGGCGAGGCCGGTCTGATCGATTAAAAAGCCACCGATCGCCGGTCCGACCAGGAAGCTCGTCTGTAGCATCATGGTATTGACGACCATCGCGTTCATCATCAAAACCGGCGGCACTAAACGCGGGATCAGCGCGGCTCGCGCCGGCCAATTGAAAACTTCGACAAAGGCGGCCACAAGGCCGAGCGTATAAATGTGCCAGACTTGGATGGCTCCGGATAGAGTCAGTAGGCCCAGGAGTAAATTCGGCACGAGCTGCAATGAGATCGTCGCCACAAGGAGTTTTTTCCGGTCAAATGCGTCTGCCACCGCGCCGGCGAACAGGCCGAAAATAATGAATGGCAGTGTTTCCAAAAAACCCGTCAGGCCGAGTTTAAAAGCCGAACCCGAAATGTCGTAGACCTGATAGAGGGTGGAGACGTTGCGGATCTGGCCGGCGAGCGAACTGAAAACGCTGGCGAGCCAGAGGAGTCGATAGTCGCGAATCAGCAGGGACGACCAGGGCCGGATGGGTTGCTTCCAGTCCGGCTGGGGATCTATTTCGACGGAGTTAGCCAACGATGTGAAAGTGGGCGCGCTGAGATATCAGAGCCAGTTATAGCGTGTGTAAAAGAGAAATGCGAAAGGTGGGAAGGCGAGGCGGACAATTGTTGAAAAAATTATCCGCCTCGCGTCGCAAAAAGTTTTTCTAGCGTGAGGCCGCCTGAAGCCTGTCCTCGAGTACGCCGCTCTGCTCGGCTTGCGCGAGCACCGCTTCAATGGTCTGGACCAGCTTGCGCGCTGCTTCGATGCTCAGTTCGACCGCCACTCGGGCGCTCGGCCCGGCAGCCTCGTTGACAAAGTCGATGTTCAACGCGTGCTCCAACGGCATGTCATACGGATGATCGTAGGAAACGTTGGCCTCACGCACTTCGAACCAATCCTCTCCGCTCTTGCCTCGCCCCTCAATCTTCGCTTGATGAGCAATCATTGTACACATCTTACCGTCCCTCTTTCCCTGCTATCTTAAATTTTTCTCGCAGAAGGCGAACAACTTCTTCCAGCCATCGACAGCTTGTTCCTGACGATAGGCCGGGCGGTCGTAGTAGAAAAAGCCGTGTCCGGCGCCGTCGTAGCGATGAAACTCATAGTTCTTACCGTGCTTCTTGAGCTCCGCTTCGTGCAAATTCACCTGCTCCGGTGACGGCGACTTATCGTCGTTGCCGAAAAGGCCGATCATTGGGCAGGGCAGATCTTTCGTATAATCGATCGGAGCCACCGGCTGCTTGGGCGTGAGATCTTCTTTCGATTGAACCACGCGACCGCCCCAGCACTCGACCAATGCGTCGAAATTTTTCAATCGGCAGGCGGCGAGAAAGCCATGACGTCCGCCGGAACAAGTACCGAACACGCCGACTTTGGCGCTGACGTAGGGCAGGGAACGCAGCAGCTTATTGGCGCCGTCGAGATCGCCGAGCACCTGTTCGTCGGGAATACCGCCGCCGGCTCTGACTTTGGCGCCGACGTCTTCCGGTGTGCCATGGCCGTCGCGGAAATAGAGATTGGGCGAGATTGCGGCGTAGCCGTGGTGGGCGAATCTGCGGGCGCATTCACGATACCATTCATCCCAACCCGGCGCGTGGTGGATGACAACCATGCCCGGGTGTGGGCCGGCGCCGAGAGGCCGGGCGACATAGGCATTGATCGCATCGCCTTTGTGGCCCTGCATGGTAATGGTTTCGGCGAGCATGCCTTCATATTGATTGGTCTGATACATTTCCTGTGTCCTCCTTCAGATTGATTCGAAAATGGATTAGCCCTCTTTATACAAAACCCACCGCTCATGCAACCAGTTCGAATTGACTTCGATGGCGCAATTTGGACATGTTAGGCCACTGAGAGGGCTTGCGTGGGCAGGGTAAATTGCGGTAGACTTTTGTTAACTCATCAGTATGGGGCCTTCTGATAGTGAAAAATGATAGAGTTGAAGGTCTAGGGCGTCTTACCTTGCGATTCGGTGCCTCGCCGACAATCCGACCAGAGCGTGTCTTGCATTCCATGTTCTGCTGCCAGCGGTGATCAGGCTCTCAGGGGCAAAGACCATAACATTTCTCAATAAGGAGAGAACATGAGCAGTAAAATCTATGTTGGTGGTTTGCCGTATGCGACCACTGATGCGCAACTCCAGGAAATCTTTTCGGCCCACGGGGCCGTTGAATCGGCCCGCGTGATCACCGATAAGTTCACGGGTCGTTCGCGCGGTTTTGGTTTCGTCGAGATGGCTTCCTCCGAGGAGGCCCAGAAGGCCATCCAGGCACTCAACGGCACGGATCTCGACGGTCGGAACCTGACGGTGAACGAAGCGCGGCCGCAAGAAAGGCGCACCGGCGGCTTCGGTGACCGCGGTGGTGAGCGACGCGGCGGTGGTGGTGGCGGCGGTCGTAATCGCTGGTAGTTTTAAAATTCAGCCATAGGACAAAGAAGGGGCGCTGGGTCGGAGCGCCCCTTCTTTTTTTGATCGAAAGTTTTGGTAGTGGTTCATTTTCAATCCACCATGACTCTTAAAATCGAGAAAGATTCCTCGCTTTGTTCGGAATGACAACTACATAAGCCATGTGTCATCTCGAACAAAGTGAGAGATCTTTCTCAAACTGAACCACTACCAAAAATTGTTCATCGCAAATTTCTCTCACGCTATAGACGCCAAGGCAGAAACCTGGTGGCATGCCGGAATCTTTTGTATCAACTGAAAAGATCGCGCTTGATCAATTACCCCTGGTTGATCTTCAGGGTAACCCGGCCCTACTTAGGAATTACTTTCAGCGACATTTACTCTTAATCTTTCTTAGGCATCTCGCCTGATTGCCTTGCCAGGCTCACCTCGGCGAGGTGCAATCGTTCAAAGCGGAATTCGACCGGCGCGGCGTTTCAATCGTCGTGGTGTCGTTCGCCGAGCCTTCGAAGCTCGTGCGCTATCAAGAGTTTCATCACTGGCCGTTCGCACTTCTTGCTGATCCCGAGCGCACCGCGTATCGAGCTCTCGCCTTGAAACGGCTGTCGTGGCTGCGAGTTTTTTCGCCGGCGACTTTAAAGCTCTATGTGAAATTGTTCCGCGAGGGGATGAAACGGGAAGATTACGGCAAGGACGACATCTACCAATCCGGCGGCGACTTTCTGGTCGATCGGCAATATTCTTTTCGCACATCGAAGCCAAGATCCGGCCGATAGGCCGTCAGCAGCAGAGCTGCTCCGGGCAATAGACCGCCGTCTACCAACATTGCGCTAATACCGACTCCGCCGGCCGAATTGATCGAAACCAGTCGAAGAAAGATTTCTCGTCTACCAACATTGCGCTAATACCGACTCCGCTGGGCCGAACTGAACGCAACCAGTCGAAGAAAGATTTCTCACTTCGTTCGAAATGACAGCTAAGGATCGCCGTAATGATGAAGTAACGGCCGAGGTAAAGTTAGCCTATCATCCTAGACAAAATTTGGTAAACAGTCGTCTAGCTGATTTGTTACCGCGGTTTCAAATATCCCTGCTTCAGCTGCACCTTTTCATCCGGCGGCGCGGTCCAGACGAGATCGGCGCGATAGGCGTAGATATCCATACTGTTCCATAGCGGTACGGCGGGAGCGTCTTCCAAGATAATCTTGTGAGCCTCCCAGAGAAGCCTCTCGCGTTTCTTGATGTCAAAGGTCTGTTGCTGCGCCTCGAGAATTTCGTCGAGCTTGGGATTGCTGTAGCCCAACGTTCGGCGCGTCATGCCGGTTCTAAAATACTGCTGAAATAGCGTGTCTGCATCGGTGAGGCTGCCTCGCCCGGTCAAGTAGATTGGATACTTACCGTTCTTGTAATCGGTATTAAAAATGCTCCACTCGGGCGTTTTCAAGTTGGCTTTGATCCCGACTTTTGAAAGATGCTCGACGATCACCTGCGCGACTTCGCGATCCTTTGGATATCTTCCCGTCGGACTGTAGTAATCGATCTCAAAGCCGTTTGGGAATCCTGCTTCGTTTAGGAGCTGTTTCGCCTTTGCCGGATCATACGAAAAAGCTTTCGCGCTCGGCTCGTAACCGAAAACTTGTGGGCTCAAGAGGCCGCTTAACGGATACGCGTAGCCTTCGAGAATATGCTTGATGATTCTGTCCCGATCGATGGCGTGCGTAATGGCACGCCGGACCTTCGGGTTCTCCAGTGGCTTGTAGGCCGGACTCAGAACTAGAAAAATCGGTCGAAGGCCTTGGACCTGTTGGATCCGAATGCGCGGATTGGATTTCAGCCGCGCTACTTCGTGGGGTGGAATATTGCTGATGAGATCGGCTTGGCCGGCCTCGAGGGCGGCGATGCGCGCGGCGTCTTCTTGGATGGACTTGTAAATGACTTCCTCGATCTTTGGAATTGGTCCCCAGTAGCTCTCATTGCGTCGAATCACGAACTGGCCGCTTCTTTCCCAGCTGGTAAATTTAAACGGACCCGTACCGATCGGACGATTGTCCGCTTCGCCCATTTTTTCCGCGGCGGATTGCTTCATGATCACACGGCTATTGATGTCCTCAAGGGCGTTGGCATCCGGCTTCTTGAGCGTCAGGACGACAGTGTGATCGTCGGGAGCTTCCATTTCGCCGATGTTTTGCAAGTTGGGCGCCTGCAAACTTTGTTTATCGGTAAGAATGCGTTTGAACGACGCGATCACGTCTTTGCTCGTGAACGGTGTACCGTCGTGAAAGCGAACGCCCTTGCGCAACTTGAATTGCAACCGCGTCCCCTTCATTTGCCAGGATTCCGCCAGCACCCCGCGGTAGCCGCGCTTTTCGTAGTCGGCATCGATCAAAGGTTCCATGACCGAGCCCCAAGCGGCCTGCAGAGGGGAAGTGTTTACCGCGTATGGATTTAAGGAATAGACACCGACGCCGTGAGCGATGGTGACGCGGTTCTTTACTGGCGACTGCGAGTGGGATAAGCGAGGTGTGGTGAGTGGAGCAATCCATAGCGTCGCGCCGGCGGACATGCTTGTTCGGAGAAACTTTCTTCGGCTCCAATGTGCGGCTTTCTTACTCATGGGGACCTCCGTCGGCGAACCAACACTTTGAGTCTAAGCGTGCCGAGCTAGCAAGGAATTCACCTTCAAGCGTATAACGCAGGCGAAGAATTCATGTCAATGTAAGAGGATTGGAGTAATGGAGCATTGGGGTACTGGAGTATTGGAATATTGGGTTTTTCTTAAAGCCCCCATCACTCCAACATTCCAACACTCCATCACTCCCGTACTCTACATTATTTGGGAGGGTGCATGGCCAAAATCATCGATAGTCTGGTTGAATATATGTTGGCTGCGCGGCAGACGAAATTGCCGGCCGAAGTTATTCAAAAGGGTAAGAGTCATCTATTAGATT
>VBKY01000419.1 GCA_005879255.1 Deltaproteobacteria bacterium | reverse complement strand
GCCAATCATAAATGCCTCTCATCGCGCTCTCGATTTCTTTTATACCTCCGGATAAATCTCCGGTGCGCGCCAGCGTTAGACCCAGATAGAGCCTCGCCAAGTGGTCGTCTTTGTCCATCGATAGAGCGCGCTCAAGGGACTGTCGCGCTTCCTGATACCTTTTCGTCGCGTACTGCGCGCGCCCGACGTAGGTCCAAATGCCTTCGTGAAAATAAACGGCACGAAAAACGTAATTCGGATCGCTTTGCGCCGCGGCGAGAAAATATCCCAGCGCGGTCTGAAGGTCGTTCCTCAGGAGTGCCTGTCGGCCCGCGACAAACTGTCCCCCGACGTTATATGCGGCGCACGCGGCCAGAAGCAAAATCAGAATAAACGCAGGGACGCGACTCATCGTAGCCATATAGGACTCGGCGGGAGTGATGTCAATCGGGACCCTCCTTCCCGAAAAGGGAGAGTTGAATCCTGAAGGTTCGATCGAAGCAATAAAGACTACTTTTGTCCCAACTCGGCCATCACCTCGTTAGCGAAGCGCAAATCCATGTACTCGCTGGGCTTGCGCTTTGGTTTGGCGTTCAAGGCGATCGCTTGCCACTGCGCCATCAGCTCCACCCCTTTTTCCGTGGGGACTGGCACCAGAGCCTCGCGGATCATTTGATACGCATCTTGGGCGGCGTCGCGCTCTAATTTGAGGCGCTTCATGGTAACTTGTAAAGCGTCTTCGGGATTATCACGAGTGTAAATCACCGATCTGATGATGGCTCGCACCATCCTTTTCACCATCTGCGGATTTTCTTTTATGGTCTTGCTGGTCGCGGCGAGTCCGGTAAAAGCCGTATCCTTGAAAACATCCGCGAGGCTCACCAGCCGCTTCATCCCCGACCTCATCGCCAGATAATCTGCCGGCGGTGCCAGCAACGCCGCCGAGATGATTCCTTGTTTCATCGCAGCGATCTTGGGCTCGTTGCCCGGGAAATTGATGTATTCGACATCTTTATCCGGATTTAGCTTGTTGAGATCCAATAATGCTTTGGTACCGGCTGCCGTCGAACCGCCGAAAGTCACGCCGATTTTCTTTCCTTTGAGATCCGCGATCTTCTGGATATCCGGCGTTACCACGAGAGAAAAAGTCGGACGTCCGACTTGCTGTGCTAACAACATAATGTCGTTGCCTTCCCAAACTGCGGGCATCTGCGGCCCGACGGAAAAAATGAAATGAATCTAATTGGCGAGTAGCGCTTGCACCGCCGTCGACGCGCCCCGGACGAAGACCAACTCCAGGTCCAAGCCTTCTCGCATGTAAAATCCTCTCTCCGAGGCGACCATCATCGGGAGAATTTGTATGCTCGGCGAAGGAAACGCGCCGCGCACCGACTGGGCTGGCGCCCTGTCAATGCAGAGGAGAAGACAGCACAGCGAGATGAGAACGGTTTGCCACATGATATTCTCCTTTTTAAATCACCGCCAATACTGCTCCCATAAAACGGTCGCGCACTGAGATCAAGGGATAATCGGCACATAGAATGGCGAGTGCAGTTTGACTTGCTCCTTCGATCTAGGCTAACTGTCATCGCCAGCGAGGGGAGGTAAAGTCTTCTGAAGATCACCGACGTTAAGGCGACACTGCACCGCGTTCCGGTCACTGCGCCGCTGCTCAAAGAAAAGATCGTCACGAATGTGCTCTTCGCCGCCGTAGAAACTGATGCTGGCATAACCGGCTATGGCCTTACTCGCGGCTCGCAACGCTACGGCTTGCGGGAATTCATCAATCGCGAAGTAGCGCCGTTCCTGCGCGACAAAAACCCGCTTGAAACCGAGCGCATTTGGCACCAGCTCTACAAGCAGTTCAACCCGCGCGCCCAGACAGGAATGTGGAGCTCGGCGGTGAGCGCCATCGACATCGCGCTTTGGGATATCAAAGGAAAACACTATCAGGAGCCGGTCTGGCGATTGCTCGGCGGCGCGCAGAACCCGGTGCAAGCCTATGTCACCTTCGGCCTCAAACAATACACTAAAGAGCAACTGGTCGAAGTTGCCAAGCAACTGGTTGCGCAAGGCGAAAAACGGCTCAAGATGGTTGTCGCCGTGGATCCCGAGGATCCAAATGTTGACGCGGAGCGCGTCCGCGCGGTGCGTGAAGGCGTCGGCGACGATGTCGAGCTGATGATCGATGCCAACTATCTTTTCTCGTTCAATCGCGCGCTGGAGCTGTGCAAGCTCGTCGAACCCTATCGCATCACGTGGTTCGAAGAGCCGGTGTATCAAAACGACGCAGCGCTGCTCGCCGACTTGCGTCGACACACTTGTATCCCGATCGCTGCGGGACAAAACGAAGGTCACCGTTTTCGCCACCGCGAGCTGATCGCCAACCACGCGGTCGATATCGCCCAACCCAATGTTTGCTCGGTCGGAGGCTACACCGAAGCGGTCAAAGTGGCCGCACTGGCGCAAGCGTTCAATCTGCCGATCGCCAACGGCGGCGGCTGGCCGCACCACAACATGCACCTGCACGCCGCGATGGCCAACGGCTGGCGCGTCGAGTTTCATTTCGAGATGTGGGGCGTCGGCGATCAGATTTACCAGGAACCACCCGCGCCGGTGAATGGCTGGGTGACGCTCTCGGAAACATCCGGTTTGGGACTCGAGCCGCGCTTCGACGCGCTCAAAGAGTTTGAAGAGAAGTGAACTAGGTAACAGTAAGAAATCATTTTAGATCCCGAAGACGTTACGGAGGCAGTCCAGTGAGACGATCCATTTCGACATGCGCGTTATTTGTCCTATTCGTCGTCTTGGGCCTATCGCCGCGCGCCGGCGCCGCGGACAAGATCACGATGAGCTCGACGAACCCCACGGCGTTGGAGATCGATCAAATGGTCGCCCGAGACAAGGGATTCTTCGCGCGGGAGAATATTGACCTGGATGTCACCTACATGCAGCCCGACCTCGTCATCAAAGCACTGATCGCCGGGACGGTTGACCTAGCGAGATCGGGAACTCATTTCGGCGTAATCCCGTCGGCGCGCGGTGCCGACGTGAAAATCATCGGCGGGTCGACCTACGGTTATCCCTATCAAGTGATTAGCCAGCCTCAATTCAAATCGCTCGCCGACCTCAAAGGGCAAAAGATCGCCGGTGCCAGCTTGGCGAGCATTACCACGACGATTTTTAAAGATGTCATGCAGCGCCAAGGTGTCGCGCCGACGGCTTATACTCTACTCTTTGTTGGCGGAAGTCCTGAAAGATTTCAAGCCGTGGGTTCAGGCCAAGTTGCCGCTTCCCTGGCTGAAGCGCCGCCTTTCAATTTTCGGTCCATCGATGCCGGTAGAAAGGTTCTGCTCAACTATTCCGACGAGATCAAGAACTTGCAATACACTTCCTACTTCGCGTCAAGTAAATCGCTGTCACAAAACCGGCCGCTGTTCACCCGATTCATCAGGGCAATGGGACAAGCGATGCACTGGATAAACGATCCAGCCAACGAGAAGGCGGTAACCGAAATCGTGGCGCAGCGGTTAAAGGTCGATGAATCGACCGCAGCGCGGACGTATAAATTCATGGTTCCCGAGAACAACGCCTTTCGCAACGAAGCCGCTGTCGACGGCCCCGGCCTGGCGGAGATGATCCGCTTGCTCGCGTCGGACAACATGATTCCCAAGCGCGAACCCTGGGAGACTTTCGTCGATCCCGCTTTTATGCCGGCGGCGAAGTAGCTCGGTCCCAGACAACGCCGACGCTTTCAACCGAAATGCCGCTCCCCTGTCGAAGAGAATTCCTACGGTTTCCAGCCGCTTGATTTGAGCTCTTCGTTGGCTTTCTTCACGAAGGTCAGATCGAAAATATCGGCGACTTTGATCTCGCGCTGCACTTTAGTGGTCTTTTTCATGTCGTCGATCATCGATTGCAGCACTTTGTCGTCGCTAAATCCTTCCCGGAGCACCAGCGGGATTTGGATATCATAGATCAAACTCACCAACTCTCGGTCTTTCATGCGCAAACCGTCCATCATGTATTTGATTGCCGGTTCCCGCTTGGTGACGTAGTAATTCAGCCCTTTCAGAGCGCCGCGGACGAAGCGAAAGATTTTTTCCGGGTTTTGCTTGATCTTATCATGCGTAGTCGCCAACCCTCCCTCGATCAGGTTGGCATATTCGCTCGCGTTTCCGAGCTTGCTAAAGCCCTCCTTTTGCGCCTTGATGCTCATAGCCGTGTTGAACAGCGTCGCTTGTATGGACTTGGTCTGCAGCGCCGGAAAGCGCACCTCGTCGCCTCCCATTGTCACCAAATTGACATCCTTCGTAGGGTCCAAACCATTTTTTCGCAACATTTCGCGCGCAACCACGGCAAGCGACCCTTCCGGAGACATGACCGCGATATTCTTACCGCGCAACTGGGCAACCGACTTAATCTCGGGCTGAGCGATCAGATCCCAGCTGGGCTTGTCCTGAAAAACCGTGATGAGCTTGACCGGAACGTTTCTGACCGCGGCCGCCAGCGCGCTGCCGGCGTTGGTGAAAAAGTCAACTTCCCCCGCCAAAGTTGTCCGGATCGCGATCTCGCCGCGGATGCTGAGCAACTCCACGTTGAGCCCTTCTTCTTTAAAGTAACCTTCCTTCTGAGCAATGACGAGCGCGAATACGGAAGTGTTCATCGAAGGATAGGCGACGCGGAGATTATCGATGGCCGATGACCGCTTGACGGTGAAAAACAAAAATAATGCGCAGATCAACACTGAACGAGTTAACATCTGACAATTCATGATTAAGCTCCTTTCCTCCGCTGAATCGCCTGCCGCACTCACGGCCCCTCGGCGCGTTAACTTGCCGCCTTTTATCTCGCGATCATTTTTCGGTCAAACG
>VBKY01000418.1:682-5615 GCA_005879255.1 Deltaproteobacteria bacterium | reverse complement strand
TTACTTCTCCTCCACAACGACTTATCCAATCTGAGTAAACCCAATCTCTACGTCGGGTCTACGATCTTCTAAGGAACTCTTGTGGTTACATAATCGCGGAGATCGGGAGCATCGACGTCAGTCACTTGCTCTAGCAAGCCGCGACGACACTGGTTCGATACGGTGAGAGATTTTTTCTAACGCTCTGACTTTCTAAACGGATGCCGCGAGAAGGGCAAGTCCCTAAAATGGGCGAAACATGGATGTCTACTTGAGCTTTCCACCCCTTTGTACGGCCTGATCAAGGTATCTAGATGGTCAGGACAAAATGACTTATGCTAAATCGTTACGCGTGATCGGGCAGTCGCTAGAGGTCGCCAGGGTTACAACGTTCGAGCTGGAGAAAGATGGCCAAGACTATCTCGTTCGTAGCGATTCCCTGACTCAAACGGGTGAGTGGATTTTGCGAAATGCTATTGGCGAAAGCGATTTTACCGAGCAGAGCGGTCGCCGATCGACAGTTAATCGTCCGTTGCGTTTCACGCCGCTTGATATTTCACGGCTTGATTCCCACCGACAAAAACAAAGGCGAACCCGTTCTTCCTCACAAACGCAAGGTTCAAGTAAGCTGTCTCAACTTTTGCGTAGCTTGGGCGATCATCTTGATAGAACCGAAGTAAGCGCCTTTCATATTTCCTGGACGCCTGATTCCATTTCCGTCGATTACCAGGAACCGGACGGGCTGAGTGATAGTAGAACGTTTACCCCTCAAAAACTGCAGCAGCTAGGTTTGCATATCAGCTTCCGACGGTCCAGCCGAAGTGCGTGGACGCCGTCTGTCATTCGACCGGGTCGATTGATTCGCTGACTAGACAATCCCAATGACCGTTTACAGCTCGTAATGGCACATTGCGTCCCGGCTCGCGGATAATGAACGAGCGGCGCCGGCCCTTCGATGAAATATCCCTTGTAACGGGTGCATCACTGTTTCTCAAGCTCATGAAGTCGCCGGCTCAGTTCCTTTGGGGTCTCCGCCTGGCGAAATGGAGCAGCCGCACCAGCCGTGCTCATCGGTAAGCAGGAGGTGAGGTAGCCGATAGGTAGTCGATAGGGTCAAATCTTTATTTTTGATCTAAAGCTGCAGCAATAACTTCCATCGACCTTTTTAGACTTTGATCGGATTCCATTTTGCCCCGCAGCCTCTTTCTTTCCCGACTTACGGTGCTGTAATCGATGGTGCCGAAGCGCTTGCCAATCTCCTCTTGACTCATCCTGCTATGGCGGTGAACCAGTTCCATGGCGATGGCGCGATAGTCTCGATGGATCGTGCGCTTCTTACTTAACTCCTCTTCTGGGATCCTAAAATAACGACTTACGCTTTTCAGCACATCGCCGGCGTCTATCGTCTCGAATACTCTTAAGGCCGGCTGTTCTCGGCGAGACCTCGTCTTTCTGATTCGATCTTTTAACTTTTCAAGAAATGCCTCGTTTCCTAGCACCGATTGTCCTTTGACCTCATCCCAAGGTGTCGCATAGCCCCGTTTTAGCCCGTCTGAGATAAACTCTCTGTATTTGCTCCTGCTGCTACCCAGTTGGCCAAGCACCTCGTCGTAGCTGACCCAGGACTGCTTCTCCTTTGCCGATCCATATCCCGCCAAACTGCTCCAACGATATTTATCAAGAATTCGAAGTTGTTCGTTGTGGCTGCTATTCCTGTACGGGCCGACCCTGACCGGATTCAAATGAACATAGCGGCTCAGTTCCAATAAGTAGCTATCCTTCTCTACCACGATAGCTTTGTATCTCCCCTGGTAAAGATGCCCTATCCTCTTATGCCGGCGATTGTACGCTCCCGTGTTCGATTTCACTTTAGGGCCCCACCCGATTTCAAGTAAGGGGACCACTGAATTGGGCGGAGCGAAGCGACGAAGCGCTTTTGGTCTTTGTTTACATTAAGGCTCCCTAGTTTTTCAAACCGGGCTTTTTATCCGAGAGTTTTTCTCGATAGGACTTCTCTCCTTTCAAAGTGATTTTCTGACAGGGGTGGATCAACCGGTCGACAATGGCTTCGCCGATCACCGGATCTTCAAACAGCTTGAGCCAACCCTGGGGCTCGACCTGAGAGGTAACGATGAGGGGAGCATTGTGGTAACGCTCTTCGAGAATGTCGATCAGGGAAGTGGCCTCCTCGTGAGTGTAGTTTCTTAGGCCCAAGTCATCGAGGATCAAAACCTTGGCCTTGATCAGACTGCGCACGTAGTTGAGATAACGACCGGCGGCCTTAGCGGCCTGGATTTCTTCGAACAGAAAGTTAACCGGCAAGAACTGAGTGGGATGGCCTTCCTGGCACAGCCGTTTCCCCAGAGCGATGGCGAGATGAGTTTTGCCCAAGCCAGTTTTGCCCAGGATCAAAAGATTCTCCAGGTTATGGAAGAAGCTGAGCTCCGAGAGCTCTTTGATTTTGGCTTTGGTCAGATCCTTGTGGAAGGCTAAGTCCAAGTCCTCCAGATCGGCGCGGAAACGGAATCGGGCCTTGGTCACAAGCGCCTTGGCGGTTCGGTCTTTACGCGATAACAGTTCCTCTTCGAGCATCAGTCGTAAGAACTCCAGGGGATGGAGCTGCTGGGATAAAGCCTCAGAGGCTCTTCGATCGCAGGCTTCATGAATGCCGAACAGCCGCATCTGGTACGAGAGGTTTTTCACTTGATCGAGCATCATGAGAACCTCCCGGTGAAAAGACTGTTTTGGGGGGTAGCCCAGGTATAGGCCGAAGTGGGATCGTCGTTTATGGGGCAAATACGGCGGCCGTTTTTTCTGGCTGGTAAAACTTTAGAACCAAAAAAGCTTGTGCTCATAAAATCTCCTCCTCCGTTTCGCTGTGAATCAACAGCTGATGGAGATGGACGGTATCGGCCTGACGGCTGGGAGCGATGAGCGTGGGCCTTTGGCCGTGAGTTACAAAGAAAAGCGCGCAGTCTTTGATGTAGCTAAGCCGTGTCTTGTTGAAGCTCAGCGCCCGCTGGCAGGCATGATCTAAAGCCTCGGAGGTGATCGGATGGCGCTTGGCTAAGCGCACAATGCCCTGCACCCGCCTTAAGTGACGCAGCGGATAGTCGGTTGAGAGAAGTTGGTCGACCAGCTTCTCGACGTGCGGGCCAAGCTTTTGGGCCTGCTCTTTGGCGTGATGGACCTCGAAGCGCGCCACGCTGAGTTTTTTCTCGGGATAATGGGAATCGTAGGTGGAGAACTTGCCGATCCCCGTCAATCGGCTATGAGCCGAGAGGGGCTGGCTGTCTTCACTAAAGACTTCCACCATCTTGTCGGTGAGCCGGACTCGGACGTTTTGACCGACATAGACAAAGGGAACCGAGTAAAAGTTTTTCTCCACCTGGACATGACAATCGGGATGGACTTTGGCGCGCCGCCACTCGCTTAACTCGAAGGGAGAGGGCGGCAGAGCTTTTAACTGCTTTTTCTCCTCCTCGAAACGCTCAGCCCGGCTCACCCCATAATCTTTCATCACCTGGTGGTTTAACCGCTCAAGGTAATGGCGCACCGCTTCATTAAGTTCTTCAAGCGAATAGAAGACCCGGTTACGCACTTCCTGAAAAAAACCTCTCTGGATCACACCGATGTGACATTCTCCCGAGCCCTTGTCTTTGGGTTTGTAAGGCCTAGCCGGCAGCACCGCAAAGCCCATGTGATTGGCAAAGTCACAATAGGTCGGATTAACGTCAGGATCGTACAAATCGGCCTTGTGTACGCCGCTCTTGAGGTTGTCCACCACCAGGTACGGGGTTACCCCCTCAAAGTAAGCGAACATGCGCTGTTGCACCCCGATGAAAGTGGCAAGCTTCTGATCGAGGACAAACTCCCCAAAGGTGTACGAACTAAACGGCAAGACGCCCAAGAAAAACTGCGTCAGGATTTTCTTGCCGCTGTCTCGCTCAGTGATAAAAACACCGTCGCAGAAATCGACCTGGGTTTTTTCCGCCGGCTTGTGATTAAGCCGAATGGTCACTTGTTCTGGACTGGCTTTCAGGCCAGTCTGTTCCCGAAACACCCGCCAGAACTTTACATAGGCGATATCGGGGGCCACCTCCTGCCCGATCTGTTTGACCGTGGTCCCTTTGCCGTAGACTTCCTGGCGCACATAGTCCCAGTCTATCTTCTGCTCCCAACCGCTGTTCTCACTCGGCGGCTGCGTCGCCGGCTCTAAATATTTCCGTACGGTCCTGCGTGAAAGTTTAAGCACCCGAGCGATACTGCGAATCGACTGCCCCTGCGCCGACATGATCTTGATCTGAGTTTGCATACGAACGCTGGTCCTTTCTTTGGCCATCAACTGGATCCTCCTCCAGCCGGCCAAGGTAACATCGTTCGCCGCTTCGCTCAGAAAACCAAGGGGACCACCTGATATTGGGTGGGTCCCTTCCGTGAAATCAGGTGGGTCCCTTCGTTGATATTGGGTGGGTCCGCAAAATGAAATCGGTCACAAAGGCGGCGCCCGGGACCACTATGCGATAGTGGCGGATGTAAGAGAAAACGAAAAATCTTACTGGCGAAATAACTACGGCATTCACCTGATTTCATATCAGACAACGAATACGCCTGATGGACATAGAGACCATTCTCCACTTCTTAAGCTTTTTGATGATCTTGTAACACCGGCTGCTATACCTCTAGCTTCAGGCATGTATTTCGACCGCAAGGAAAGTGGCGCAAAGTTCCAGATGACGCCACAATTCCTACTTGCCTTAGCTCGCTATGCTGGACGTGTTGTTGCTGAACCAAAACTTGATTCAGAAATACCTTTGAATGTCACCAAAAAACAAACTTCTGACTCAGCGTTAAAGACGTTTACAGAATTCGACCGGTATAGTCATTCTCCTGTCGAAAAATTTCTTATTGAAAGACCGAATCGTGCCCTGTTGATTGGACTGCCTGGGGCGGG
>VBKY01000418.1:0-389 GCA_005879255.1 Deltaproteobacteria bacterium | reverse complement strand
CACGGTGCAGTAATTTTTGGCTCCAGGATTGAAGAAGGACTGCAAAGGTTAGAACTTCCAGTTTACCAGCTCGACTCAATACGGAAGGATTACGTGGAGGAGGAGATGGCGCGGCAAAACTTTCAGCTCGGCGAGCGCTTCCATCGAGAGATTCTCTCTCTACTTCAGAAGCCTCTTTTCTTCCGCTTATTCATATCAGACAGATCAATCATACCCCATGAACCCCATCCGGCCGAAATCTACCGATCATATTTTCAAAAGCTTTCGACTGAGTTCTATACACGGTTTGGGGCCTATGTCGATCTAAACCAGGTTTTTGCACCTATCGGTTTCGCGGCAATCGATAATGGCAACGAAGCGATACATCTCTCGGAACTGGAGGCAGCCTT
>VBKY01000247.1 GCA_005879255.1 Deltaproteobacteria bacterium | reverse complement strand
TAAAGACAAACAAAAAGCCGAGGGGAACTTCAAATGAAGTTGAGCGCAGCAAGATCATTTGTCAGTGCGTTCTTTTTGATCTTAACAATTGTCATTGTGAACGGCTCCGCCGTAGCTGGGCTTGGTCGCCCTGCGCCATCTTCGGAGCCAATTCTGCTGGCGCAAAAGACACAGGAGCAGAAGCCAACCAAAGTCGAGCGAATCGCTGCGGCGATTCCAGTTCGAGCTTTGCCGAATGTGCCTTTGTTGGTCGGAGTCAAGAAGGGCTTCTATCGGCAGGAGGGACTGGAGATTGACATAGTGCAGATGGGCTCCACTCCGGCCATTACCGGGATGATCACAGGCGATGTCACCGTGGATTTTCATAGCTCCGCAATTAGAGCACCCGTCGCCGGCAGACCCATCCGCATGATCGGCTACATGGTGGATAGGCTGAACTGGCATCTCTATGCGAAGCCCGAGATCAAGCGAGTGGAGGATTTGAAAGGTAAAGTGCTTGCCGTCACCGATGTCGGCGGTAATGTAACGTACATATCGCAGATGATGCTCGAAAAACATGGGCTCGGCGGTTTCGGCAAGGATGCGGAGATGTTCCCAACGGGCAGCATGCAAAGCAGCACGTTAGCCCTGCTCGCGCGGCAGGTCGATGCTGCTCTGGTCGGCACTGAGATGGGTATCAAGGCTGAGGCGAAAGGGTTTCATGTCATAGCGCGGGCCAGCGATTATGTTCCGTTGGGACTGGGGGGAATGTCGGCGAGCGTCGACACTTTGAAAAACCGCTCCGACACTATCAAGCGCTTCCTGCGCGGGACTATCAGGAGCCTGCAGTATATCAGGTCGGATAAAAATAAGGCGGAAGCGGCGGACTTCTTCGCCCAATTTTTGAATCTCTCGCGGGGTGACGCGGAGTTGATTTACGTTCAATCCAAAGACTACTACAGCCCAAATGGATCGATCAGCAGAGAAGGCTTGCAGGTTGAGATCGCTCTGCTGGTGCAGCAACTCGGTCTAAAGAAAGAGATCTCGGTCGACGAGGTGGCGGATTTTCGCCTGCTGAGAGAAATACAAGCGGAATTGGGATTGAA
Source organism: Deltaproteobacteria bacterium (assembly GCA_005879255.1). Next base: position 19,284 of record VBKY01000247.1, on the reverse strand, counting down.
ATGAATTGCGCGCGATCAAATGGCGGATAAACCACCGTCCGCCATGAGCACAGCGCCCGTGATGAAAGAAGCTTCATCAGAAGCGAGCCACAAGACCGGGTAGGCGATCTCCTCGGGCGTCGCCCACCGGTTCAGGAGCGATGGCGCGAAGCCTTTCACCCTCAGCTCCTCTTCTGTCATGCCGCGCGATTTCGCTCTAGCCAACGTAAACGGCGTCAACGTAGAGCCCGGACAGACTGCATTCACGCGGACTCCATGCTGGGCCTCTTCGGCGGCCAACGCGCGGGTGAGACCTAAGATAGCCGCCTTGGTGGCATCGTACTGTCCCATACCCTTCCGTCCGACGACTCCGAATACCGATGACATGTTGACGATGCTGGCGCCGCTCGCCCTACGGAGCGCGGGAAGGGCGGCCTGGCAGCAGTTTGCCACGCCGAGAATATTCGTGGCGATAATTCGTTGCCACGACTCTTCTGGCGCCTCTGCTAATGGAAAATACTCACGCGCCGCGGCATTGTTGACCAGCACGTCCAGTCCGCCGAATTCGCCAACCGCTCGCGAAACCGCGTCGCCGATCTGCTCACGTCTGGATACATCAGCAGTCAGCGGCAAGATCTGTGCTGAGACGATTTCCTGAGACAGCTGCGCCGCCTGCTGCTCAACTTTTTTTTTATCGATATCGACCAGCGCAACTTTGGCGCCTTCGCGACAAAAAAGACGGGCCGTAGCGGCTCCTATGCCGCCTCCCCCTCCGGTTATCATTGCTATTTTGCCGTGCAGTCGTCCCGCCATAACTCTTTACGTCGAAAGTTTATTCAATCCCCCGCAACTCCAGAGGTCAGAAGTCAGACGTCGGAGATCAGCAAATTCGGAGCCGGAATCTTGCGATCCTCTATCATCGATCTTCTATCCTCGAAATCTCGCGCGCCGCAAGTTAGAAGTCACGATTCATGACTGATGTTATGAGAGATTTACGGTATCGGCCAAACAAGTGAGTTTTTGCTGGGCGCCATTCGATTCCCGCTTAGCTGCGCTAAAAAGGCGTCTCTGATGTTTTGGCGCACTTCATACATGCTGATGTCCGGCTCGAAGAGGTGTTCGTTGGTCCTGGCGGTCACAAGATCGCCCTGGGATTCGGCGATCATGGCGTCCTCCCTGGATATGCTCTTGAAGCGCGGTCCAACCACCTCCGTATAAAGCTTCTCCCAGCGCTCGCGCGCTTCAGTGGTGGCCGCCCTTTGCACGGCGAAGCGCTGGATGATTGACCGGCTATCGTCTATCGGGAACTGCCACAACCGTGAAACGTAGGGGTCTACCCCAGGCACGGGACGGATCACGTTGGTTGAGATGCAGGGGAACAAGAAGCGGTCCCCTTTGACATCAAGCAGGTGCCCATGATGAATGGGCTTGCCTTCACGATCTGTGGCGACACCGCGGACGCCGTATGAGGTCTGAACGATTTTTAGGCGTCGCTCGGCCAGAGGGGCTGTTGCCGCTTGAGGGCTCCCACCCTGCCAAGTGCCGTCCTTCACAGCCTGGGTTTCGGCATGCAGGGTCACCGCATGAAATCCGTCCCCGCCGTCGATGGCTAGTAGCCAATTTGTCCGCCATACCTCGGTCGGCATACGGAACCACAAGAATTCATCGTCGTGATTAAGCTCTTCCGGCACTTCGTCGATGAGGGGCGGTGGCGGAAACTTCGCTGGATCACCAACGTAAGCCCAGACGTATCCGCCCAACTCCTGTGCCGGGTAGTGCCGCGCATGGACTTCATGCCGGCTCGGACTATCGTCGGCCTCCCATGGTATCAGCACGCACTTTCCGCCGCTGTCAAAGCGCAAGCCGTGCAACGCGCATTGCAGATTCCCTTCCAGAACACGACCTAGGGAGAGCTTCGCGGACCGATGCGGACAACGGTCAGACAAAACAGCCGGAGAACCGCGCTCGTCTCGCCAGACAACCAAGTGTTCGCCCAGGCATTGGATGCCGACAGGCTTTTCCCGGCCAAGCTCGCCGGATTGCAGGATCGGGTACCAATAGTTGCGCAAACCGACCTCCAAACCTTTCGGGACGCCGGGGACCAATTCGGAAATTTCGTTTGTGTTCATCGTCGATAGCTTTTTGTTCGCTTTCTATTTATTTAGTCCACCAGTGAAAATCAACCCGCTTTCCAGACCGCTGCTGAAAAGCGAATCATCGGCTCTGCGCCGCCATTCAATAGACTTTTTTTCTGCCTTGGAGTAAGGAGATTTCACCAGAAGGGAGATCACAGTGCTCACAAAGGATGACATCAAAGGCGTGGCTGCGATGGTGCCTACTCCTTGCAAAGAAAACGGCGAAGGATGGGACGCCACCGACTCAGTGAACCTGGATGAGACGGCCCGGATGACCGAGAATTATATTCGCGACGGCATAGGCGTTATCGCAGCATGTGGCACTACGGGCGAATGTGCTGCTCTCCTATGGGAAGAGAAGAGGGCCTTCGTAGATGCCATTGTTCAGATTAATCGAAAGCGCGTCCCGGTTTTTGCGGGGGCTACTGCCTTAGGGACGAAAGAGACGATCCAACAGATGCGCGGTCTCAAGGATGTGGGAGCCGACGGAGCATTTGTCGGTCTTCCCCTCTGGCAGACACCGACCATCGAAAACGCCGTTCAGTTTTACGCTGACTTGGGCGAGGCCGTTCCTGATATGCCGATCCTGGTTTACGCCAACGCGAGAGTCTTCAAGTCAGATTTTCCTACCGCATTCTGGGAAAGGTTGGCGCACAAGGCGCGCACCGTTATTGTGACCAAGATGTTTTACAGTCATGCCAATTTGTTGGACGATCTCCGGGTTGCCGGACGGCAGATTAACTTCATGCCGGGTGAGAGTGCCATTTACGCCGCTTACAGGATGGCGCGTCCGAGGATAACTGCGATCTGGTCATCGGGCATGACGTGCATGGGGCCGGAGCCCGTGGTTGCCCTGGCCAATGCCATTCTCAAGGATGATGAAAAACGGGTGGATCAGATATGGGAGGATATTCGCTCAGTCCCACCGGGTGCGCCGCCCGGAGAGTTCGCCACCGGTTTTGCCAAATACAACGCCCAAAGCAACAAGTATCTGACCAACGCTGCCGGATATATTAAAGGCGGACCGTGCAGAGCGCCCTACAGAATCAGCGATCTTCCCGAGAACTGGAAGAGGCAGGCGGACCTTCGTGCCAAAGGGTGGAAAGAACTGCGGAACAAGTACACGCGGCCTCCGGGTCTTTAGGATTGCCTCCCTGCGCGGTTCCAAGTTCAAGGTTCAAAGTTCAAGTTGTTTAAGCAGTTCAATTTGTTCAGATGTTCGATCCGGGCACGCTTTGATATCAGACTTAGCCTGACCCCATTGCCCGCGCCTTGAATCGTTCGATACCGTATCGGATCTTTTCGTATAGTGTCGCTGATAGGTGTTCCTACTTTCGGATGAACTGATTCGTGTAAACACCGGCGGCTGGGACCTTCCCGGCCACGTCGAAGAACTGATTTGTGATTTTCACGGTCTTTTCCATTACGTCAGGCTTCATGTAGCCATATCCGGACGCCACCGATTCTGCCGGAATGAAGACTTCTTCCACGCCGTTCTTGATTTGAATTCTTGTTAGCTCCCTATCCAGCTCAGGTTTGAGTTTCAATAAGATTTCGAGCGCTTCTTCCAGATGGTCACGAGTGTATCTTAGACCTTCCATTGTTCCCTCGACATAGGCACGAATCATTTCCGGACGGCGTTTGATATCCTCTTCCTTGGCTATAAGGGCGCTGCCGTAAATATCGAGTCCGGCATCCCGCATGTGGATTCGCTTTATTCGAATCCCTTGTTTAGCTGCAGCCATATCCGCTACCTCATCGTTCGAGGCACGAAACATCGTAATGAAGTCGGCCTTCTTAGCAAGCAAAGCCGCCGGCTGAAGCGGCGGCGCGGTCTCCTGAATCTTAATGGATGCGAAATCCACGTTGTTGATCTTTGTAAGAGCGGGGAGCAGAAACCATTGCGCCTGTCCTGGGCTGATAGCCCACGACTTGCCTTCGAGGTCTTTGAGAGTCTTGATGTCAGTCTCCTCACGCCAAAGAACCGTGACGGCTATGTAACCGAGCGGAGCAACCGACACGATGGGCGTTCCCCTGGATCGGCCGACTACGGCGGTTGAGACATTGGCGAAGCCCACATCAGCCCCGCCCGACGCGATGGTGCGGATCGTATCCGCCGAACCTGTCCCAGGCTGGATGGTGACATTCAGTCCCCGTTTTGAGTAGAAGCCTTTCTCCGAGGCGACAAACCACGGCGCATGATTTCCCCCGACGATGAAATCCAGCCGGATAGTAACCGGAGTCTCTTTCGCTTTCTCAGCGGCTCTCAGATCGACGGGAGAAAAACTCAGATTGCCAACGACGCTAAGCACGGCCACTAGAAATGCTGTCTTTGATCGCGTCAGACCCAGACCCGTGAGTTGCATGATTCTCTCCTCCATTGTTTTTGCGCCCTTAACAGGGTTCATAGATGATCATGCCCATCGGCGTGGGCTTGAAACCGTTGCATGGGTTGCGCTCCTGCGGGCAGTTAGACACTGCCACAAGCAGGTCCATTTCGGCCCTCAGATCGTAGAAGTCGCCCGCACGACTTGTCGGCTCTTTGATCTCCATGGACCCGTCCGGCCCGACCTCCACCCGCATGAATGGAACAAAGGCGTTGGGAATTTGCCGCTGGTTAAAGCCGTGTGGAGCCAGCGCCATGACGAAGTTGTCACGGCAGTTGCGCGTACCGGGCACCCCGTAACGGATACGGTTCAGCTCCTCGCTGCACATGGGGCCGTAGGCGTAGCTTTCATCATTGGAGTAGCCGACGACGGTCATCATCGGATTACAGATAACGGAGTAAAGCACATCCCCCTGGCGCAACTCGCGCCGCTTGTTGAGAAGCAGACTGTTGCCCATGTTGAGGTGTTCCGTCAGATCACGCTCGTTGAAGCAAACCAGATCCGGCACCTGTTTGCCTTCCATATCCACGAACCGCAGCGTCTGCCCTCGTCGGATCGTGAAAGCAGAGTATTCCTTAGCCGGGATGATCCATTCTTTCACAATCGCGCCCGGTACGGGATAACACCGCATCGCTAGATCGTTTGCCATTCTCCAAAACCTCTTATTGCACTTTTCTTGAAGCATAAAGAACAGAATACTAGAAGAGTCAAGCTCTAATTTATCCTGTCCTTACTCGTGTCGAAGTTGAAATGACGGCAGCTTATCGACTAGTCTCCATTGCGAGAACAAAGAGAGATTCCTCGTTATATACTGAAATGACACATGGTCAGGCTTTGATAACTTGACTATCTTTGTTGACTTATCTGACCCTGTCGAGGATCGTCAAAATGGCCGCGTGAGCACGGTTAGTGATGTCGCTCCGTTGCACCAGCGTAGCGCTCCAAGACGTGCTGGATCATGCTGCGGGCGAGCTCGTGCTCGCCGAAAAAAACTGTTCCGGCATTTTCCTTCTCCAGCAGCGCGGCCTCTTCCTCGCTGTGTGTGCGCACGATGATTTCAACTCGGGGATTGACCGCGCGTGCGGTTTCAATCATGCGCCGCACGTTAAGTGTGTCCGGCGTGGCAATCACCAGCATGCGCGCGCGTTGGATATGCGCCTGGATGAGCACGGCAGGGTCGGAGGCGTCGCCGGAGACCGCCGGTATGTCTTTTGCGCGCAGTTTCTCAACGATCTCGCGATTCTCCTCGGCCACGACAAAGGGTATACCCTGCGCGGTCAAAGCTTCCCCGATGCGCCCGCCCACTCGGCCGTAGCCGACCAAGACAACTTGCCCGGTAAGCCGCTTGAGATCGACGGTCATCGGCAGTGCCGCGAGCGGATCGTCGGAACGCTCCAGCGATTGAGCCAGCTTCGAGCTCTCGCGAATCCAGTTTTGTGCGGGCTCGACGGCGCGAAACACCAGCGGATTGACGGCGATTGAGATGATCGCGCCCGCGAGAATCAGGCTCTGGCCTTCAGCGGGCATAAGGCCGAGGGAAATTCCCAGCCCGGCGAGGATGAAAGAAAACTCGCCGATCTGGGCCAAGCTCGCCGAGACGGTGAGCGCCGTGTTGAGCGGATAACGAAAAAGCAGGACGAGAAAAAAAGCCGCCAAGGATTTGCCGACGATGATGATCGCAATGACCACGAGCACGTGGAGCGGCTCCCGGATTAACACCTGCGGTTCGAAGAGCATGCCTACCGAAACGAAAAACAGCACTGAAAAAGCGTCTCTTAGAGGCAACGATTCTTCGGCAGCCCGATAGCTCAAAGGTGACTCGCGCATGACCATACCGGCAAAAAAAGCGCCGAGCGCGAAGGATACACCGAACAACGCGGCCGAGCCGTAGGCGATGCCGACAGCGGCAGCGACGACGCACAGGGTAAACAGCTCGCGCGAACCCGTGCCGGCAACCTGCCAGAGCAACCACGGGAAAACGCGTCGCCCGACAACCAGCATGAGGCCAATAAAGACCGTGACTTGGCCGAGCGTGAGCGCAAGAGTCGTCAGTAGACTCCGATCGCTGGCTCCCGCGGCGGGTACCGGCGCGTTCCCCCCGAGCCATGTCGAAAGCGGCGGCAGTAGCACCAGCACCAGGACCATGGCCAAGTCCTCGACCACAAGCCAGCCGACGGCGATGCGGCCATTGAGCGTTTCTAAAATGCCGCGACTTTCCAGCGCCCGGAGAAGCACGACTGTGCTCGCGACCGAAAGACCCAGGCCGAAAACGATGCTTCCGGCGACGCTCCAGCCCCACGTCGAGGCGACGGCGGTGCCGAGTAAAGTTGCAACGGCGATCTGGACGACGGCGCCCGGCAACGCGATGCGGCGCACAGCTAAAAGATCTTCCACCGAAAAATGCAAGCCGACGCCGAACATCAACAGCATCACGCCGATTTCGGCGAGCTGGTGCGAGAGGTCGACATCGGCGACAAAGCCGGGTGTGGCGGGACCAATGATGATGCCGGCGATCAAATAGCCAACCAACGGCGGCAATCTCAGGCGAGCAGCGATAAAGCCCAGGATCAAAGCGAGGCCCAAGGCGGCGGCGATCGTGGTGATCAGGCTTACGCTATGCGGCACGCTCTATTCTCCCATTTGAAACCTGAATTGAAGAACCGCCGCGATTCCACACCTCGGCGGTTCCGATTGTGCGCCGAGCAAACTACTTGGCGGCAGCACAAACGTTTACCGTTCTGACTGACCACCATCGGGGACGCTGGCGCTCAATCCGCGATTGCCGGGCAAGGCGCACGTCTAAGAGTGCGACCCGTGCATGCACGCGCGAAATCGGGCGAAGAAAAGATTTAATCACCCTCCCAGCTAAGTTCTTTGTTGATTTTCTGAGCTACGTATCCGAGGTCGATATGCCGTAAAAACAAATGGCGATCGGGAGGCGCAACGAACGCAAGCCGGCCATTCCCCGAGTCCCAGACCGGCACCACTGTGCCCGTCAAGCCAGCGGCATTGGCATGTAACTGGAGTTTCGATACGACTGCGCTTTGCTCGTGTGCGGTTTTAAACCCGAAATTTGAATGCATCGGGACGATTATAAAGTTAACTCCGTTTTCTGTTATGTGCGCAACATCAAAGGTAGCCATTGTAATTCCTCATGTATAAAGTTCAATTTGTTTGTTTTGGTTGCATTCGTCATCTTAGTCATTTCCTGTTGACCCAAATAATGAACCAGATCGCGGCAATCAATAAAAACCCAAGGATGAGAGTATCCATGTGCTTCGACAATTCGTTCAGCATCGTTTGCCTTTGAATAAATAACCGCGCCTATCGAATGGCTATCGATGGCAACCAGGCCTGCGTTTGATCGCACCCGGTTTAGCGCGAAATTCGCCTCGATGATTATAGAGCGATCCCAGAATAGTCTTTGAGTATTCGGCTAAACACTGCAGCTGTGAGGGGGAGAGCGGATAAAAAAACACGCAACAACAATATTTCGATGAGGTCTCTGACTGTAATTTGTACTGAGGAATGAAGCAGATCGAACGACAGCATCATCCAAAACTCCGATTATCAAGAATGCGGGGGAATTCTGGCCTTTGTCGCTTCTGAACGCCCGGTTTAGGGCACTCTGCACGAAATCTTTAGGTGCAACGATTGTATTTTGCTGAACGGGAAGAGAATCTGCAGTTGGAGCGGAAATTTTGGGGTGCGAGGCACAAAGGAACAAGCCCAGAACAAACGTTTGTAGAATAAACGAGACGTGCCGTCCCTTTCTGGTCCTCCAAAAGAACATCGAGGCACCTTCTATGCCAGCCATGATGCAATGTCAACCAAGCTTCCGCGCTGAAGTTGCAACAATGGCGCCTTATCCGCTAGTGTCGATTTCGAGAATAGAGAAAGATTCCTCGTTCCACTCGGAATGACAATACACTGAAACGTCATGCCGAACGCGTCGATTAGGCTCCCAGGATTTCGTGAGAGATCTTAATGAAGTCACGGTGGCCATTTGTGATATCCGGAGCGCAAGTTTCAAAAAGCAGATGCCTATTGCACCTTTTCGCCTTCGTTGCGATGTTGCTCGGCCTGAACCTAGTGCTAGCAAATTACCAACGCGCTCTCGCTCAAAACTTTTACAAAGACAAAACCATTCGATTCATCGTCGGTCAGGCGGCCGGCGGCGGTTACGACACCTACACGCGCACCATCGCCCGCTACATGGGCAAATATATTCCCGGCAGTCCGACCACGGTCGTCGACAACATGACCGGCGCTGGCAGCTTGGTCGCGGCGAATTATCTTTACAATAACGCCAAGCCCGACGGCTTGACGATCGGAAACTGGAACAGCGCGCTTGTGTTCAATCAGGCGATGGGCGATATCAATGTAAAGTTCGATGCGCGCAAATTCGGCTGGATCGGCGCGCCAACCAAAAGCGTGCCGGTTTGCTTGATCATGGGATATACCGGCGTCAAGACGATCGACGAAATCGTCAAGTCGGGAAAGACTCTGCGCATGGGCGGCACCGGACCGGGCTCGCACAGCATCGACATGCCCTTAATGCTGAACAAGATGGTCGGCACGAAGTTCACGGTCGTTTCCGGTTACCAAGGCACGGCGCAGATCAGAATCGCCTTACAACGCCGCGAAGTCGATGGCCTCTGCACCAACTGGGACTCGGTGCTGGCGACACAGAAGGAACTGCTCGACGCTAAAGGCGACGAGCGCATGATTCCTTTCATTATCCATTCACGTATCGACGATCCTGATGCCAGGAATGTGACGCTAGTTAGCGAAGCGGTCAAAGACGAAGGCAATCTGCGCGCCTATCGCGTCTACATGGCACAGATGGAATACTCGCGACCTTTAACCGTCGCTCCAAGCACACCAAAAGATCGGCTCGATATTCTTCGCCGGGCGTTTAAGACGACGTTGGCCGACAGCGATTTTCTATCCCAGGCCAACAAACTGAAACTCGACATCAACCATGTTTCAGGTGAAGAAAGCGAAAAGTGGGTCGGCGAGGTTCTTTCGATCTCGCCCAGGATGAAAGAAGAGCTAAAGTACTTATCACCCGTGCAATAAACTGAGCGAGCACGAATTAAGGAGAAAGAGGATGGCTAAGAACGGATTTAAAGTGATGGATTCCGACATGCACGTCTTCGAACCGGCCGATCTATGGCAACGCTATATCGACCCCAAGTACGCCGACCGCGCGCCCAAGGGTCTCAATCGGTCGTTCAGAGATCTCGGCATCGAAGTCGAGGGCAAGACTTTGCCGATTCCGCGCAATCCGGAGAATCCCGCCCTGGCGAAATATCGCCAGGAGTTTTTCGAAGAGAAGTATGGTGACGCCGGCAAAAGAAATTTCGACGGCGTGTCACAACTGCAGGCCATGGACAAAGAAGGTCTCGACGTAGCCGTTTTGTTTCCCACGCGCGGCCTCACGGCCCTTGGCATCGATGGCCTCGATCCGGATTTCGCCACGGCCATCTCCCGCGCCTACAACGACTGGCTGCACGACTTCGCCGAAACGAATCCCAAGCGCATGTTCGGCGTTACCATGGTCGCGCCGCACGACATCAGCGGGTCGATCGAAGAGATTCGCCGCACGGTCAAAGATTACGGTTTCCGCGGCATCTTCATCCGTCCCAATCACGTGAATAATAAAAAATGGAGCGATCCGTACTACGATCCGCTGTGGGCGGAGTGCGAGAAGCTGAACTTACCGGTGGGATTTCACGAAGCCGGCCGGGTCTATCTGCCACAACCGGCTTTCTTTCACATTTGCTCGACTTTTTCGATGTTCAATACCTTCGGTTTTCCTTTTGCCAACATGCTCGCCTGCGGCGACATGATCTTCGGCGGAGTTATGGAGCGCTTTCCGAAATTGAAAGTGGCCTTCTTGGAAGGAAATTGTTCCTGGGCGCCTTGGCTCCTCTGGCGCATGGGTGAATACGCCGAGACAACGGGTCAAGCGGAATACCCGTATCTAAAGCTGACGCCGCTCGAATACTTTCAACGTCAGTGCTACGGCGCGGTGGAATGCGACGAGATCACGGCGAAGCATATCCCCGAATACGGTCTTGAAGACAATATGGTCTTCTCGACCGACTATCCGCACCTCGATGTTAAATATCCGCACGCCATCGATACTTTTCTGAAGCTGCCGTTCTCCGATCAGAGCAAAAGGAAGTATCTGTGGGACAACTGCGCGCGGCTGTATAATTTTAGTTGATGCGAAGAGCCAGAGCGTGTTGACAGCCAGGAATTTTTTAGCTCTTCTCAGCGTGTTGAATAATTTCATGCATCTCAAAAACGTTGGGACCGGCAAATATCTCCGCCCGAGGCCGGTTTCGGTGCGCTTCTTTGAACTCCGCGCTCTCTGTCCATGCATGGAACGATGCTTCGTCCTGCCAATGAGTCAATACCACATAGTAGTCACTCTTAACTGGCCGTAAAATCTCCAAGCGCACAAATCCAGGCATGTTTTCTACGAGCCTCGCCCGTCCCTCAAAGCGCTCTTCGAACTCTTTTTCATGTCCCTTGGCGACTTGGAGCCGATTCGAAACAACAATCATTCGAACACCTCTTTGCGGTTAAGATTGCAAATCTCTATTTCCACCAGCACCGGTGCGTGGTGCCGGCCGTGTTAAGATCCGAAAGCGAAAACTTACCATCTTTCATGTTTGTTTTCCTACAGGACCAATACATCCGGTTTCTGCGCCGCGAGGAATTCCAGCACCTGCGGCAAGCGCACTTTAAGAGAATTAACGTTCCAGGTTGCAAGTTTCATGAACCACCTTTGCATTTACGACGAATTTTTCCAAGCCTATTTCTTCGGCAGCAGAGACTCGAGCCAGGGCTCGAACTCATTGATCTTTTTCTTGTGCTCCTCCAGCCCGGTAAACAGGTAGTCGCGCTTCGGATCGAGCATCAAGTCCGGATCAACAACCCCCTGTTTGGGAATGTCGATGCGCAGCGAGTTTTCCTTGGTGATTTTTTGAAACGCCATCTGTCCTTCTCGGCTCAGCACCCAATTGAGAAAAACCTTCGAAGCGTTGGGATGAGGCGCGGTGGCCAGCATCGACGCCGGATCGTTGCCGGCGCCCACCGCGCCCAAGCCCTCGAGAAATATTGTCGCCACCGGCAACCCTTTCAGCGCTAGATCGGGACAGTCGACCCCGCCTAAGGCGATGGCGAATTTGCCCTGCGCCAGCCAGTCGCCCAACTGCACGACGTTGCGCGAGATCACAACATCCATCTCGCCGAACAGCCGTCGTAAATACTTGGGGCCGAGATCTTCACGGATATAGAGCACATACATCTGATTGCGCGCGCTGCCGCTGGAGAAATCTTGCGAAGCGATTTTTCCCTTCCACTTGGGATTGACCAAATCCCAATAACTTTTTAGCTCGCCGGGTTTTATCAGATTGGTATTGATGCACGCCGAGGAATAAGGGACCGCGCGGTACATGGCGATATATTTTTCTTCAATGTCGGCGAACAAAAGTTTGCCTTTGAACCACGCGCTCGGATCAAGCACTTCGGGTAGGACCAGCAGCGGCCGAATCGGCTGGAGCAACCCCTTGTCCTTGAAAGTTCCGAGCAAGACATCCGTCCCACCCAACAAGAGATCGACCTGGCGAACCCCGGCGCGCTGCTCGGCCATCAAGCGCGAGATCAACTGGCTAAGCCGCCCAGCTGTATACTGAACGCGGATCTTCGGGAACGCCTTGGCAAATATCTCGCTATAGAGTATTTCCTGATCGCGCCCGCGCGGGCCATAGATCACCAGCTGCCCCTCTTTTTCAGCGCCTCGGATCGTGGCCTCCCAGTCCGCCTTCCAACCAGGAGCTTGCGCCGCATGACCCGGCGCAAACGAATATAGACAGCACGACAACACCAATAGCTTCGCCCAATAAAGTCGCGTCATAGTCTTCCTCAGTATCGCGTCGAAATTTTTTTACTTCCTGCCCGCTTGCGCCAGCGCTTCGTCGACCAGCGTCAGTATCGACTTCATCGCCTGCCATTGCTCGGTATCGACATACTTCACGCCGTCGACGCGCCGGCTCTTAGGATCAACGTCGTCTTTGGGGATGTCGATGCGCAGCGAATCCGGCGAGCCTTCATCGGCTTTGCCGAGCGCCTTTTGAAAATTGAGCTGCCCGTCGCGGGACAAAAACCAGTTGATAAAAACCCTGGCGGCGTTGGGATGCGGCGCCTGGTTGACCAGCGTGAGAATCGCCTGTCCCGCGCTCAACCCGGCTCCTTCTTTCATCCGTCCAAACATGTCGACGGCGAGCCCTTGGCTGTTGGCCTTCTCGACGCCTTCACACCAAAAGCAGATGGAATATTTGCCGGCCGCCAACCAATCCAGTCCCTGGCGCCGATCACGAAACAATGTGATGTCGGTCTCGGCAAACAGCTTGCGCACGAACCCCGGACCCATTTCCGGACTGAAGTAAAACAAGCGAATCGCGCTGCCGCCGGTGCCTGGCAAGCGAATATCGCGCGCGAGGATTTTTCCCTTCCACTTCGGATTGAGAAAATCCCAAAACGACGTGAACTCCTTCGGCTGAATCAGCTGCGTGTTGTAGGAAATCTGACCAATCTGAGCGGACGCGACGTATCGGAAGAGATACTGCTTCTCGGGATCGCTGTAATAGTGCTTCCCCTGCCACCATTTGGATTCGTCGACGACTTCAGGGAGAAGGAGAACGGGCTTGATCGGATCCAAATACTTCGCTTGCTTGAAGTCATTGCTCCGCAGCACGCCCACCATGAATACGTCCGCGAGATATTTTTCGGCGCGCCGCTCGGCGGTAAAGCGCCGCTCCAGGTCGTTTTCTACGCCGCTCACAACCGAGAGCTTGATATCGGGAAAGGCTTTTTCAAAAGCGCCCGAAGTGAGCACGGGCGCGTAGGTGCTATGGACGTAGACCGTTACTTGACCATCCTTTTTGGCGCCTTGGATGATTTTCTCCCACTGTTGTTGCCAACCAGGTTTCGTTTCCGCGGCCTCTGCGCCGGCAACGAGTAGCGTGCATATTAAGCTGCCGATGATCCAATGGCTCATTAGTAGTAACACGGCGCGCAGTCTTTACGAGTACACGGTTGAAAGACTCTCTCGGAGTCCTTCGACAGGCGCAGTGCCTGCCCTGAGTTTATCGAAGGAACGAACGGTGGAGTTTTGATATCATATTCAATTTTCCGTCCTGCTGAGCCTGACGAAGCATGAGGCCCTCGAAGCATTCCGAAGATTTTTTTCAACAATCTCCTAGCTGACATACATTACGCGTGGGACATGATTGCGGAGTTCTCCGGTTTTTATCAGGCGCTCCACAACGTCAACATGCACTAGAAGGTTTTGCGCCGCATTGCGGATCAAGTTCGGCGGATCTTCGCCTCTCAGCACCGTCTCGATGACACTCTTCCAAAGCTTTCGCACTTGAATGACGCCGCGATCCGAATGACCGAGATGTTCCCGAGTGCGGTCGACGATCGCGCCCTGGCTGACCTGCGTCGCGGAGTCCTGACCGTTGATCGTCGCCATGTCGTATTGCTTGCGGGTGCCGCGCATGAGCGGCGGTGGTTTGGGTCGCGTCGGTTTCTCTTCATTGCCGCGCTTGCGCGCTCCCGTGGGGAAAAATTTCAACGTGAAAGTGGATGTCGTGTAATCGTCGATGGGCATGCGCCAAGCGACATCCACCATTTCCGCCAGCGAATCACCCGGCAAAGAACCGCCGTGATGCACCACCATAATCGGCGGAACGTAGGCGACCTCGCGGTGCCACTCCGTGTCCGGCTCCGGCCCTTTGCGGCGCGCGACGTAATACGCCATGGTGTCCGTCGCGGTGACATTGAAATCCGGCGTTTCCATCCATTCCGGCGCCGCAGGAAAACCGTGCACCGGACGCCCGTGCAGGATCGTCGCGTGGACAGGATCCAGCGCGTTTTCCAATTGCTGCATGTAGTTGCACTCGCGCACGTAGCCGGAAAAATGGCGCTCGCCATCGTCGCGCACAAGAAAATGATAGTTCGGCAATTCCGGGGGCTGTCCCGGTCCCATGTACGCCCAGATCATGCCGCCCAATTCACGCACCGGATACGCTTTCAGAGTGATCTTGTCTTTGAAACCGCTGCCGGGCGGCTCACCGGGTTGCTCTAGACAGCGCCCATTCACGTCGAATACCCAGCCGTGATAGCAGCAGCGAATGCCGCCGGCTTCGATCCAACCATAGTCGAGCGAAGCGCCGCGATGAGGGCAGGTGGGCTCGGTCAAACCGACGCGGCCGAACTCGTCGCGGAAGAGCAGCAACTCCTCGCCGAGCCAACGGACGAGTTTCGGCGCGTCCGAGCTAATTTCACTCGAGAATCCGACAGGCAGCCAATACTTCCGCAGCGTCTTCCCTGCCGCGGTTCCCGGTCCGACTCTGGCGAGCAACTCATTTTCAGCATGATCCATTTTTCTACCTCACTCGAATGGCTTTCGAATATCGTGTTTAAGAAATTCTGTCAAAAGTGACTCACGGCGCTCAGCGCTCGAGCGTCTCTTTGCCGACCACCGCCAACAGCGTGGCCGACAACAACAGCAGCGGCGCGTACACTAAAAACGGCACACCCGGATTGAACGTGTTGGCCAAGTAGCCACCGATCATTGGCGCGACGCTGCTGCCGAGCTCGGCGATCGTGCGGCGCAGCGCCTGCAAGCGCCCGCGCGCATGCGCCGGCACGACGTCGTAGGTGGATGTCGCCAGGGACCCGAGTGATAATCCTTGAGTAATACCCGTAATCCCGACGAGAATCGCCAGCTGCGTGAAGCTGTTCGTCATCGGGATCAGCAGAAAGAGTAATCCGGGAATGCCGGTGCTCGGCACGGTGCACCACTTCCGACCGACGCGGTCCATAAGGAACCCCGCGGGAATAATCATCACGAAAACGATCACGCCGGAAATGGTAAACAACATTCCCACCTGCGTCGGCGGCAGCTGCAAATAATAGCCGGCGTAGAGTGGCAACATGCTCTGCACAATCACTCTTTGTGACTGATTGACTAGAGTTGCGAACGTGATCGCGCAATACGTCGGTCTGAGCTCAGGACGAATTTCGCGATACAGTTCCTTGATTCCTCGAAGCCTGCGTTGCATCGCGGCGACGTGCCATCGTTTCGTCGCAGGCGGCGGGACCGGACCCGATTGAGTCACCGCAAAGTTCGGCACGATGAAGCCCAAGGGCACCGCCATGGCACTGGCAATCGCATAGCCGACAAATGCGGCTTTGAAGCTGAACGATTCGGTGAGCCAGCCGCCGACGAACGGAGAAAAGGCCGCGCCGATCGTATTGACGCCATGCAGACCACTGATGACACGGCCGCGCTGGCTACGATGGGCGAGATCGATCCCAGCGACCTCTCGCGCTATGGCCCATAAACTGTCAGCGGTGCCCATGATCAAAGCCAAAAACAGAATCAGAAAAAACCATGGTGCCCACATCACGAATAATGCGGCTACACTCGCCACCAACGGGCCGGCAACGAGAGCGACCCGCGTTCCCATTCGGTCCAAAAGGACACCGGCAATCACCGTGCCGACAAACTTGCCGATCGCGAAAGCGGTGACGATCTGCGCGGCGCCGCCAGCGGACACGCCGAATTGCCGCGCGAGCACGGGAATCGTTGGAATAATCATCGCCCAGGCGCCCGAGAAGAACGTGCCGGTGTATAGCGCGCTGAGCCCGCGCACGGTGGGGTTCGAGCGAAGAACGTTGATCATGGAAATCAGCGACTCTGGAGTTTTATTTTGGCACCGAGCGGTATCTAGAATTCAATTCCCGCAAAAACTGCTCGGCGGTTGCCAAGGTGGCATCGTGTGGCAGCTGCTTCAAATCGTTGATGAGCGTTTTCAAATTTGGCGCGATCTCGGCGAGCGTGGCGATACGGTCGAAATATCTGTAATAAGCCAGATCGTGGCTGAGCTTCGCCTCCAACACGGTCGAGGCGTGCTGGCCACGAATTTGGCGTTCGAACTGGCGATAATAGGCGGCAAAACTCGGCAGCACCGCGAGAATCTTCTGCTTGGCCGCTTCAGCGTTTTCCGCGGCGAATATTTTCTCGGCTTCGTCCACGACCACGCTTAGTTCGCGCGCCACTTTTCGCTCTTCGCTCACCGAGGCGATAGCATTTTTCCAGTTCTTCTCATCGCTCTTGTAACGAAAATATTCGATGGCGGCGAGCGAACCGAGCGGTGTAACAATGCCTTCTTCAATCTCCCAAGGTAAAGCGAAGTTCGCGTCACCATGAAGATCCTCGTGCAGGATGACTTTCACTCGACGCACGATCGGCTCATCGGCAAAACCAACCGTCGCCACGGCACGGGAGTCCGAGAACTCGTTACCTTGACGATAGTACACACTATAACCATCGACTCGGTACACCTGCTCGATTTTCAATCGCTCGCTTTCAAGGTCAAAGCCAATCGCCATGCGCACGTCCACCGGCCCATGAACCGCCAACGTGCCGATGTGTTGCATCCACAGCCAGAGCATCGAGAGCGCCGGCCCGTTCTGTGTCGTCCGGCTCAGCGCCGGCGTCGGCTCGATCCCAAGGGACCTTCCAAAGATTTTGACTTCTTCGACCAGCCCGGCGGTTTCGCGCAGGCGTGCATCCGGCCGTAGAACCGTCGCGCAGGAAGTAAAGATCAGCGCCGCAATAAAGCCGATACCGAAGCCAGTCCAAGAGCTAACAGTCTGCTGAAAAACTCCGAGCGGGAGAGTTTTGAAGATTTTCCGTTCATACTGAGGCTCTCGAAGCATTCCGAATCTTTTTTCAGCAAACTGATAAGCCGCGATCGCTGCGTCATCATTGAGGAGATCGTCAACCATTTTGATCCGAAAGCGGTGGACTCACGTAGCGAAGAGCGTTGCAATCGGCGCTTTGCGGGGAATTTGGCCCACTTCGAAGAGCAAATCCATTTCGGCTTCGGCAAGCTGCTGCTCTTTTTCCGTGAAAGTAAATTCTATTCTCGGGTAACGCGCGGAAGCCAGTAACGCTTCTTTGTCACCGCCGTAGCGCGCGATGAAGGCGTCACCGATCTCATCCAGATGCGTTTCACTATAAGCGAACGATGCTCGGAAGGCAGTGAGTAAAGTTTCCTTGATGCCCGGATGGTGCTGCAAGAGATCCTCGCGCGCCGCAACCATATGCTTGATGATTTCGTCGAACCCGTGCAGTTTCTTCCATGCCTCACCATCTGTATAGAGACAACGTACTCCGCTGGTCACCTCGCCCCGAAAAAAGAAATGATCGAGCAGCACCACGGCATCCGCTTGGCCGCTCTGGAGCACGTCCAATAACTTTTCCTGCGGATGCGTTCCCCAGCTAAGTTTGTTGTCGTCGACGCCATAAACATGCCGCAGCAAGTACTGATGAATCGCAACCGGCCTTCGAGATCTTTTGGTTTTTTAATCGGCCCGTCGGCGCGCACGAAGACGCCATTTCCCTTCATCGTCGATTTCCATTCCGTAGCGAGACCGATGATCGGCGCGCCTTCCAGCTTGCGGCGCAAAAAATTGGGCAGATAAAGATTCGCCGCTTGCACTTCTCCGCGAATCAGCGCTTCCTCCTGTTCTTTGCTCGGCGGATCAGGAAGCTCGATAACTTTCATGTTGACGCCGTCGGGTTTGACCCTTCCCGTGGCCAGCGCGTAATACGTGCGAAACATGCAGAAGCGATTGCGATAGTGTGCGAAGGTAAGGTCCATAACGGCTCCCAATCAGAGGTCTTAGAACGTCATCATCAAAATGTTCTTCAATTCGTAGGGGCACGGCATGCCGTGCCCTGCACGACAAACGCCCAACGGCTTCGACAGCCGCGGTGACACGAAATTACGATTTCGCCACCTCTTCCTTCTTTGTGTTGCAAATTTCCAGCGCCGCCATCGCATAAACCTTTGCGCAGTTAACCATATTTTCGACGCCGACGCCGCGGCGCACGCCGCTCGGCGTATCCCACTCCGCCGGCGCCTTGGTTTCCGTCGGATCGACCAGATGCGTTCCGAAACCGGGTCCGTAAGTGATTGCCGGCACACCGTAGGCGGCGATGCGCGAGCCGTCGCTGGTGATACCGTAGCGGATCGGCTTCGCATAAGGCACCGGTTTGCTGAACACCGTCTTGTGCGCCCGCTCCATCGCTTTTACCAGGTGTTCACTCTTGGAAATTTCATAGCCCGGCGTGGTTAGATAGAGATCGACTCGGATATCAAAAATATCCGACTCCCGCTTGCGCACTCGCTCGCAGACCTGTTCGAGCTCGCGCTTGATTGCCAGCGGCGGCGTGTCGGGGAGCATTTTGACGATGACGAAGATATCCGTCGTCGGGCGAGTCCCCGGCTTAAACGCATTACCGCCGTCGATGGCGCCGATCTGCACCGTCGGTAGCATGAATTTGTGCTTATACTTGCGCTGATATTCTTTTTCCCAATCTTGAATCGCCTGCGCCACCTTGCACGCGGCAAGCACGAACCTGGTCGCCTTGCCGTCGACACTCACTCGCGCCCACAGCAGGCCGGCGTTGCCGATCTGCAGTTGAAGCCCCGTCGGCTCACCGATGATGCACATGTCGGCCATTACGCCGTGGTCCATCAGGTAGCGCGCGCCGACGCCGGCGCCCCGGTAGCTCTTACCCTGAAACCTGCCGATCTGCGCCTTTTCGATTTCACCGACGACACCGGCGATGATGATGTCGCCCTTGAGTTTTACCCCGGCTCTTTGAATCGCCGCCACCGCTT
>VBKY01000246.1 GCA_005879255.1 Deltaproteobacteria bacterium | reverse complement strand
GGCGTTCATGGTCAGCAAAATGACAAACAAGTATTTTTGAGCCATCGTTGATCGCCTCCCGAATAGCAACCTTCACCCTTTTATCATGCCGAACTGCGAACAGCTCTAAAAACAGTTTCGCGTCAAAGCGTAAATCGTATATAAAGTATGGGAGGCTTCCACCGACTGTCAAGCTGAATCGAGTCAACCAGTCTTGCCCAGCGCTCCCTTCAGCGTCACGGCGCGCTCGAGGCAAACACCGACTGCGCGATCCGCAGGGCTTCGTCCTGGATACTCTTCAAATGATCTTCCGAGCGCAGACTTTCAGTATAGATCTTACACAGGTCCTCGGTCCCCGACGGTCGCACGGCAAACCACCCGCTCCGCGCGGCGACCTTGAGGCCGCCGATGTCCGCGCCGTTGCCGGGCGCCCGAGTCAGCTTGGCGACGATCGGTTCGCCGGCGAGCTCTTTTGCCCCCAGCGATTCGGGACGCAGGGCTTTGAGCGCTTTCTTCTGCGCTGCCGTCGCCGGCAGATCCATGCGCGCGTAATAAGGGCGACCAAGCTCCTTGGTCAATTCTTCATACCATTCACCCGGATCACGCCCGGTTGTGGCGATGATTTCAGCCGCGAGCAAAGAAAGAATGATGCCGTCCTTGTCCGTTGTCCAGACCGTTCCGTCGCGACAAAGAAAACTCGCGCCCGCGCTTTCTTCGCCGCCAAAACAGATCGCGCCGTCGAACAGGCCTTGTGAAAACCATTTGAATCCGACCGGAACCTCGAAAAGTTTCCTGCCGAGCCGTTCGACAACTCTGTCGATGAGCGAGCTGCTGACCAACGTCTTGCCGACGGCCGCATCCTTGTTCCACCGCGGTCGGTGCGTGAGCAGATAGTTGATCGCCACCGCGAGGTAATGATTCGGATTCATCAATCCGGTGGCTGGCGTGACGATGCCGTGACGGTCTGCGTCGGCATCATTACCCATCGCGACTTGAAAGCGTTCTTTGAGACTCACCAATCCGGCCATGGCATAAGGACTGGAGCAATCCATGCGGATCTTGCCGTCATGATCGAGTGTCATGAAGCGGAAAGTAGGATCGATCTTATCGTTGACAATCATCAGATCGAGGCCGTAGCGCTCGGCGATTTTTTGCCAGTACGGAAGCGCTGCGCCGCCGAGTGGATCGACCCCGATCTTCACGCGCGCCGCGCGAATCGCCTCCATGTCGATCACTGCCGTCAGATCTTCGACGTAAGGCCGAACCAAATCAGCTTCGTGCGTGGTGGAGGCTTTTAGCGCCGCTTCGTAGGAAATTCGTTTCACCGCTCGGTTGCCGGCGCGCAGCAGGTCGTTGGCGCGTTGTTGGATCCAGTCGGTTATATCCGTATCAGCCGGACCGCCCTGCGGCGGGTTATATTTAAAACCGCCATCGGCGGGCGGATTGTGCGAGGGCGTAACCACGATGCCATCGGCAAACCGATCTTTCTTGTCTCGGTTGTGGGCTATGATCGCCCGTGAAATAGACGGCGTGGGCGTGAAGCCATCCCCGCGCTGGATGATCGTATCCACTCCGTTGGCAGCGAGCACTTCGAGAGCCGTCCTTTGCGCCGGGCCGGACACCGCATGCGTATCTTTACCCATGTAGAGCGGCCCTGAGATGTCGTTGCTCGCGCGGTAGTCGCAGATCGCCTGGGTGATCGCGAGGATATGCACCTCGTTGAGTGTGTTTTCAAGTGGACTGCCGCGATGACCGCTAGTGCCGAAACTCACCAGCTGCTGCGGGTTATCCGGATCGGGCTTGCGCTCGTAATAGGCTTTTTCGAGCTGCTTGAGATCGATCAAAATATCGGCGGGCGCCGCCTTTCCAGCCAGAGGATGAATAGGCATAGGGTCAATCCTTTCTCGGATCGCATCCGCAAGTGCCGATGCGCGTAACCAAGTCTATTTATACAACGCGACGAGAGTGGAACATAGCCCGAATAAGAACCGATGAAGCGTACTTAGAAGTGAGTAGGTCGTTGAGAAGAACCGGCTGATTAGTCAAAGAAAAAATTCATCGAATTACCAGGTCATCGTCTGACCGATTCACAAATGTTTAAGTGCCGGCATAACCCGCTCGGCGAACAGCCGAATACTCTTGAGCGCCATCTCCTGCGGCATGCCACCGAAGTGAAACGTACCCGAGAAAATCGTGATGCCGCCTTCTTCGTGCCAGCGCTGGATCGTGTCGCTGCAGCGCTCGGGATCGCCGACGATGATAAGGCCACGCGCCATGTCGGAACCGATATCCCGATTGGTAAGCTTTCGATTGGGATCAGCGGCCGCATGTAGATCGCTGTAGTTTTTCATGAACGGTGCCGCTTCACGCATGCCGCGCTCAAAGCTGTCCGAGACGTAGATGTGAAATTTTCCAAGCACTTCGCGCCGCACAAAATCATGTCCGGCGCGCGCCAACTCGTCGCGATACATCTTTACAAGATCAAGCAACGCGGCCGTCGTCGGATGGACGAACGGCACCGTCATCAAATCGAATCCCTGCTTGCCGGCCCAGCGAAATGTTTCTTCGGTCCGCGTCGCGCCGACCCAAATCGGCGGGTGCGGGCGCTGCACCGGCTTGGGCAGGATATTGACGTTCTCGCAATTGTAAAACTCGCCGCGGAAATTGATCGGCTGATCGGACCAGGCTTGGCGAATGATATTGGCGCTTTCCGTAAATCGCTGCGTCGCTTCATCACGGCTGGCGCCGAACTTTCGGTATTCGACGGGCTCGCTGCCTTTGCCGACGCCGAAGTCGAGACGGCCATTGGACATGACGTCCACCATGGCGTAGGACTCCGCAAGATCCAACGGGTTGTGCAACGGCAGTACCGCGATGGCAACGCCGAGCCGGATGCGCGAAGTCATCTGCGCCACCGCGGCAAGAAAGGTCGGCGGGTGTGGCAAATTGCCGCCGTAACCGCTGAAGTGGTGTTCGGTCACCCACGCTTGGTCGAAGCCGAGTTTTTCCACCTCGATAATTTGCTCGTACATGCATCGGTAGAAATGCGGCAATGACCCGTCGAGCTCCGGCATATACGTGGGCAAGATATGCGTGGCGAATTTCATCGTGCTTCCCGGCGACCCATTTGAATTCGACGAGTCAACATCGCGGGTCAGAAAAGAATCGCCTTGAGCTTTGCCAGTAAGCCGGGATCCAGCTTGAAAATTCCTTCCACGGTTTTTCTCATATCGTCGGCGGTTACCGGCGCGAGCCCGATCTTCGCTTTGTCGGCTTCGGCGATGAATTCGTTGTCTTTGACGGTTTCTTGTAAGGCTTTCTGCAAAATCTGCGCGCGATCGTTCGGCGTGCCAGGCGGAAGCGCAAGAGTTTTGGTGATCTTGCTCGGATAATGAATGCCGAATTCGATTAATTGTTTGGCCTCGGCCGTCTTTGCGAAATCGATCGCTAAGGGAACACGGGGTAGATCTGGAAATGGTTTCGGTACCGTCTGCAGCACGACAACCACGGTGCCCGACTCGATCGCCTTTTGCCAGGTCCCTCGCATGGAGTCCCAGCCCCACGTCGAGCCGTCGATCTCGCCGCTCTCCGCGGCGAGGCGCATGTCGGCGGTACCCTTGTAGCCCGAAATAATTTGAATCGGCAGATTGAGCGCTGCTTTGACGACTTTGATAACGTTATCCGTGCCAAACGCGCCCGGCCCCGTGGTGCCCAATTTCACCGGCGTCTTGGCCGCGAACCATTTTTCCATGCTGGTGATGCCGCTCGCTTTCGTCAATGCAATCGCGCTCTCGTCCCTAGCCACCGCGCCGACGAAGACAAACTTCTGCACATCGAATTCGATTCCCGGCTGGCCCATCACCTGACTGTAGGCAAACCCGCCGCTGAAGTGACCCATTGTGAGACCGTCCGGTTTGGCCACTTTGAAAATATGATTTGCCGCGAGCAAACTGCCCGCGCCGGTCATGTTCTCGACCAGAATCGTCGGATGGCCGGGAATATATTTCGGCATATGCCGCGAAAGCATCCGCGCCAACGCGTCGTAACCGCCGCCGGGAGAAAAGCCGACAATGATGCGGATGGTTTTGCCCTCATAGAAATTGCTCTGACCGATGGAATTACGAGCGGTGAAATGAGTCAACGCAAAGATCACGATCAAAATAAAAACAATTCTAATCATCGGCATGTCTCCTGCTGCATCATGGTTAAAATACGCAAAGAGCCGCGCCCTCACCTGGCTCTCGACTGGTCCAAAGCTAGTTGAACCGGCAGCAGGGCGTCAAGCACAAACAAATAGGCCTGAGCTCTTTCGAGATCAGGCCTTGCCGATTCTATCGCTTGTCATATCAAACTTTGCCGTCATCCCACAGTTCACCGAGTCGCGTCTCGAATGAGTCGTGTCGACATTAGCCAAGCTTCACCTGACCCTCCGTGAGATAGTCCTGCCAAAGATGCTGCGGTTTAAATCCGAGCATCCGCCGCGCCTTCGCCGAGTCGACGCAACTCCAGTGCGTGCCGGACACTTTTTTTATCTTCGCGCCATGCGGTAGATATTTCTTGATGAGTTCCATGGTCGGCTGAATCATGCAGTTTTTCGTCGCTGATACGATGAAAACTTCGTGTCCTGTGAATTTCGCCTCCAGCGCCAGCCGGCAAGTCATCGCTGCGTCGCGCGCGTCGATATAGGTCCAGAACCCGCTCGTACGCGACCGCGGGTTGCACCAGCGCTCTTTGAAACTTTCGTATGACAGATCGAAGTTGACGCCGGGGAAGCGCAGGCTGCTGACCGTCATGTCCTTATGCACCGTCACGATGGAATCGGCGATGTGTTCGCCGAGCACTTTGGAAAGTCCGTAAGAGTCCTGCGGTTTAGAAGGATGATCTTCATCGAGCGGCAGATATTCGGGCGCCCAAAGATTCTTTGCATAAATGAAACCGAATGCGGCGGTGCTCGACGCAATAACAACTTTTTTCACTCTCACATCAGCCGCGGCCCGTAGCACGTTATAAGTCGCCGATACATTGTTGCTGAGCGTTTCCGCATCCGGAGCAAGATTGGGCGCCTGGTACGCGCCGAGATGGATGACGCCGTACGATTCTCGCATCGCTTCGAAAAGATCGCCCGAGTGACGCAGATCGGCAAGCCAGCTGGTACACAACTTTTCCCGCGGCGGGACTCGGTCGAGGCTGAGAACTTGGTAGCCATTCGCGAGCAGGTCGCGGATGACAAACTGTCCCAATCGCCCGCTGCCACCGGTGACGACGATCTTTTTCATTTCTGAAGTTTTTCCATTTGAAATGCTTTTCCTTGGCGTTCCTGCCGCCTCAGCGCGCGATCCCCCCCACACGCGGGGAGGACAAGCCTGCCCTGAGTCGCGTCGAAGGGAGGTGGGGGCGCGCGAGGCAAAGATAAAACCATTCCCCGGCTACCGCTTCGGTATGAGAATTTCTTTCAATTTTGCGATGAGCGACGGGTTCAGTTCATACAAGCTTGCGAAAATCTTCGCCGTGGTCGGTCCATCGATGGGCGCGACTTCCAAGTCGGCCTTGTTCGCTTCCGCCACGAACTCAGGATCGCGTAGTGTCTTCACGAAAGCCTGTTGCAGCGCATGAAGGCGATCCGTCGGAGTTCCCGGCGCAACGGAATAGGGAAATTGGTAGACATGCACGTTATCCGCAACCCGTAGCAGGGTCTTGGCCTCCTCGGTTTTGGCGTAGTTGATCGCCAGGGGGACATTTTTCAGATCACGATGCGATTTCAGCGTGGCCTGAAGTACAACACGAATTTTCCCCGACTCCATCTGATTGCGCCATGATACCTTGGTGGCTTGCCAGGAAGCACACAGGCCGTCGACCTCACCGCTTTCCACCGCGAGCCGCGCCTCGGCGCCGCCCTTGTAGCCTTCAACCATTTCCAGTGGCAGGTTAAGGGCCGTTTTCAAGAGTTTTGGCACATCGGACAAACTGGTGCCAGGTCCAATAGAAGCAATCTTCATAGGTCGCTTGGCAGCGACCCAGTCGTCCATTGATCTAATCCCACTCTCGCGATTGAAGTGACACGCGGTATCGTAAGGACCAGGGATACCCACCCAACCTACTTTGCGACCGTCAAACTTGGTCGCCTCGTTTCCCATGATATGCTGCAGAATCAACGGCGACGCCCACGCGGCAATGGTAAGCCCATCCGGTTTCACGCGGTTGTAAAGGTGATTTGCGGTGATGATCCCGCCGGCGCCAGGCATATTTTCGACGATCCTGGTCGGATTTCCGGAAATGTGCTTGTTGATGTGTCGGGCGATCAACCGGGTGTATTGATCATAGGTACCGCCAGGCGAATAGCCCACGATAAAAGTTAAAGTCTTGTCTTTGAAGAACTCCTGCGCCTGTGCCGAAGCGGTTAGGCCGACCGCTAGCAAAGCCACCCACCCAAAAAAACTCAGTTTCGCCTTTTCAATCATGATGATCTCCCATACAATGGCTGTAACAACCAGCTACGGAGCCGTTTCGGCGGACCTAATGAATTCACTTCACCGGCAAACGTCGGCAGGAATCGGCCTCCCGCAGAACGTACTATATCCGGTATTAGTCTTCTAGACGCGGCAAAGCTTCGTCGCTCGCCGGCTAGCGCTAAATTGTCGCGATTTTACGTCGGCAACTCTCTGGCTGGCGGCAAGGCACCGCGGACGCGGGGCTGGCTTTCGGGAAAATTTTTCTGCACACTGGAAGCGAAGTGACAAACTGGAATTCACCGGTCGTAACCTCACTTTAATCTGCGCTTAACGGATCTGTAACCAAATCCGGCTATTTTCGCGGTGCATTTCAACACGTCGTTAAGAGGTCAGTCGATGCTCACTGTCGAATTCAAAATCAAAGGATGGGCACCAATCGCAGCAGCCGTGTGGCTTGCGTCCGTGTCCATGTTCATCGCACAGCCGGTTTTTGCGCAAAACAAAGTCATCGCCACGTTCACGTTTCCCGATACCCCGATCAGCGTGTTTCAGAACAAATCGTTTCCTGGCAGTGTCGCCAACGATCGTAAAGTTCTTTTGGGCTCCGTCGGCAGCGATTTATGGCATGGTCCTAAAGACGCGCGCGATGAGTTCTGGATGCTGACCGATCGAGGACCCAACGGGCAGATCAGGGTCGATGGGTCCAACCGTCGCACTTTTTGGGTTCCAGAATTCAACCCGACGATCCTTAGGGTTAAAACGGAAGAAAAGGCGATCCGGATTCTAGAAACGATCCCCATCGTCGGCCAGTCGGGTAAGCCGGTAACCGGTCT
Organism: Deltaproteobacteria bacterium; assembly: GCA_005879255.1. Next base: position 32,888 of record VBKY01000246.1, on the reverse strand, counting down.
TCCCAATCTCAAGGGCATAGACGAGACCCCCTACAACTACTCGGCAAAGGAAATTTTGCCTTTTAATCCCAATGGCCTCGACACCGAGGGACTTGTCCGTGCCAGCGCTGGAGACTTCTGGATCGCGGAGGAATACAGTCCCTCGCTGATCCATCTAGATCGAAACGGGAGAGTCCTCAAGCGCTATATTCCCGAGGGTCTCAACCTCGAAGGCACGGACTATCCAGTTGCGCAGGCCTTGCCGGCGATCTACGGCAAAAGAAAAATCAACCGCGGCTTCGAGGGGATTGCGCTCAGCGCAGACGAGAAAATGCTCTATCTCGTTTTACAAAGCCCACTCTTGAATCCGGATCGAAAAACCGGCGACGTCTCGCGCAACACCAGACTGCTCGTCTTTGACATTGCCAGCGAGAGAGTGACTGCTGAGTATGTATACCGATTCGACGTGTCAAAGGAATTTGATCCCAATCCCAAAAACACTCCAGATGAGATGAAACTTTCCGGCGTGGTCGCGCTGAGCCCAACGACACTTCTCGTTCTCGAGCGAACGGACTTGGTTGCTAAACTTTACAGCGTGGATATAAGCCAGGCGACGAACATTTTGAATACCAAGTGGGACGATCCGAAAACCGCTCCGACCCTTGAAGCGCTTGCCGATCCCACGGCGGCGGAAGTGCGCGCGCTGGCAAAAACTCTCGTGCTCGATTTGAGTTCGCTGGATGGAATGCCGGAGAAGATTGAAGGAGTCGCCTTGCTCGACCGCAATACGATCGCGGTCGCCAATGACAACGATTTCGACAGCGAAGAGAGCCAATACGATGCCGCGGGCAACAACATCGGCAAGGGCAAGAAAAGCCAGATTCTCATCATCTCTCTAGCCAAACCGCTGGCTCTATCTGTGGAACGAGTCTCGGCCCGCTAAGATTTTGTCAACGACTGACCGCCAAGGCACGTGTCAACTGTTATCGATCGAGAGCGATCTCAAACCGTCGACTCCGTTCCGCTTGTGACATTCGGCAGAAATCCGCTGCGATACGGGGATTCTCAGCAGCTTGTGACCTTCGCTATCTCTGCACGCGCTGGTTTCGTTTGGTGCCGAGCTCATCAAGAATCGACAAGTCGACAACCCTGTTAGCACTAATCGATCCAAGTTTTTTGTCCATGTAGGCAGACATGCGGATCAGATTTTTTACCGCCTCATCCGGCGGGTAAAGCGTCGCCTCAGAGTTGGTGTGCAGATACTGGTAAGCAAACTCCACGACTTCCGGATCGTTGCTATTTAGCAATTGAATCAGCGGGCGCATCGTGCCTTCCTTGTTGTCGACAATAAAGCGCGTCGCATCGGCAAAGGCTTTGACAAACTTCTTAACGGTCGATCGCTGACTCGCGAGATACGATCTTTTGACGGCTATCGGCGCATTCATAAACGGGGTCGTTTTCCCCCGCAAAATAAAAAACCGCGCTTCTTCATGATCGGCTCGAGTAGCGAATCGGCGAGGGTGGCGTCGATCCCGCTTCTCATCAAAGCGGCCACCCGCTCCTGCGAGCCGCCTCCCATCTGCAACAAAGTTAGGTCTCTGACGGGGTCGATGCCGGCGTCCTGCAGAAGAACATGAATGATCAGCCAAGGTTTACTGCCAGCGCGATTGACGCCGATCTTTTTTCCTCTGAGGTCACGGACATCTGTGATTTTTTCCCGCGTCACCCAGACGTAGGGCACCAGATTGTCCCAGCTGCCGAGGGCGACAACGTCCGCGCCTTGTGCATGGCTCGGAAGCAAGCCCGTTGGCGCGCCCGCGGCAGCATGCACGTCGCCGGAAATAAGCGCTTGGTATGTCGTCGGCGCGCTATTGATTCTGATCGGCTCAACGGTGAGCCCCTCTTTCTGGAAGAAGCCTCTGTCGTTGGCCACGAGCACCGGAAACGCTGCGGTCGGAAACAGAGGAATAGCTACGCGCATCGTCTCCTGCGCCGGCACGCTGCCCGCTGTCAGCCCGAGAACTAGAACAACTATTACCCGGCCAAGCACAGGAGCGATTTTCACGTAGCCTCCCGCATTGACATGGCCAGCACCCGATGACGATGTGGATACTGGCCAACAAAAAAATAGTTTTTGATCATCTCCCGCTTTTGCAATGATTTCGGGTAGGGTCCCTATTTTGACGTTTATGTCTGTCGTTTCGCTTTTTGATCATCCGTCATTTCATTACTCAATTTCTCTCGGGGAGCTCACAGCGACAAAAATGAACTGCAAAACAGGAAAAACACACGCGCCGGTGGCGAGCACAATAGCGCAATCATTCGTACAATTTTGACGCCTGGTTGGTCACGTTCTGTCATCAAATCGTCGCCCGCTTCGCGCCACTTCTTATCTCAATCGCTGGTACGATTTATGCCCTTTATTCGACTTATGAAAGTGTTCAAATGGATCCGACGTAGCCTCGTTATCTTAACACTCTACGGCATTGGTCTGCTGGAGGGATATTACCTCCCGCGCTACGGTCTTGAATGGATGCTTGCGGCGATGGGGGCAACGGCCTTTCTAGCCGGCTATTGGATGCGAACTCATTGGGACGTTTGACGCAAGGTTGGCTAAACCTTAGAACCCTTTCACAATCAAGCAATTACTTTGGCGACATGAGCTCAGCGCTCGACGCCGCTTCGGATCACTTGCGAACGCGAGCCCGCCGACGTTTCTTGACCCCCTTCATCGTGCGACTCGGCACAGTCGACGCGGGAAATTGAATGTTAATCGCGACGATCTGCTCCGCATAACGATCTGCGAGACGGCCGAGGAATGCGCTGAAAAATTGCCACTCGCGACCAGGCTTGCGCGGACTGATGACTTCGCAATTGATCATGTCATCGGCGACGGACCAGTTCATCCAACCCGGGTAAGACAGGTTCTTGTGTTGAATCCTCCGGCCGCGCCTGGTCGCCTCGAAGGTGCGCAGCTCGCCCGTCCGCATCGCGTCGATGAGTGTCTTGTGAAGTTTTGCCCCAGCGAGTTCAAAAATCTGAAAGCGGATCATGCTTCGCCACCTCCGTCGGAGCTGTTATGTAACTCGTCAGAGCTTGACAATGAGCTGACGTCTGGCGCGCGATTGTATTGCCGGCGTTATTCCTTGGCAAGGCAAATTGCACGGCGACAGACGTGGTAAAGCGTTCACGGGAGCTGCGGATATTGGTGGGACACTCTGGTTTTCCGTTAACCGCCTTGAAGATGCTCGTCTCGCGGCCGCCACATATACCAGGTCGATGTGCCGATGAGTACTTCTTCGCGCTGGACGACGAAACCAAACTTTTTGTAAAACTCGACGTTCTCCGCGCGGTCGGTTTCGAGGTAGCCGGCAGATTTTTCCTGTTTGAGATAGTCGAGGTAACGATTCATCAACGCCGTGCCAATCCCCTGTCCCTGCATCGCGGGGGTGACACCAATCGGTCCGAGATGGACGTGGGGCGCTTCGGGATCGAGATGACACCATCTGGTAAACCACCTAATCACTTGTGGAAGCGCCCCTCCCAAAGGTTTCAACAGTGTCGCTACTACTTTGGGAAGCTCCTCCGGCGCCGGCAGACAATGCGGCGAAGCATTGAAGTGCACGTAGCCGGCCACGACGCCATCAACCAGCGCAACGAAGGCCACGCCGACGAACATGTGCCGCAGGCCAATACGAAAAAACAAGCGATTCTGATCGATCCGTCCGCGACCGAACGCGGACCGGTGCAGAGGGTTATCGACGAACGCGTTGGCTAGAACCGCTACGCACTCGTCCAATCGATCCGCAGAAAACTTTTCGACGACGATTGCCATTTTCGTGTGCCGCGTGTTTCTAAGAAGTCTTGCGCTCGCCTAAATTGTCTCGCAGGACTTCAGCAAGACCGAGGATCGCGCCGGCGCGATCTCGGTCACCGTACTTTGCATATCTTCGCTGCCTTCAATGAAGGGCTATTGCCGCTCGTAGGATCGCTGCTTTTATCCGGTTGTCAATACTGTCCGGGGGGTTTTTGATCCCAGGGTAGAGATGGACAATGATTGCGGGCTGGAGTAGAGAAGTTTTTTTGACAGACTGGTAAGCTCGACCGTCAATGTAACGACACAAAGCTATGACCGCCACCGAGACTCGATCGCCCCTCGACGCCGCGCGAAAGCTGGTGCCCTTGATCCGATCCTGCGCGGATCAGATCGAGGCCGACCGGGAGTTGCCGCGGCCGCTGTTCGAAGCGTTGGCCGACGCCGGCTTGTTCCTATTAGCGCTTCCGCGCGCCTTGGGCGGCGCGGAGATCGACTTGCCGACCTATGTCCAGGTGCTCGAGGAGATCGGCAAAGCCGACGCCAGCACCGGCTGGGTTGTCAATCAGTGCGCGATCTTCGCGACCTATGCGGCACGGATGCCGCGCGACATCGCTCGCTCGATCTGGATCGACACGCCTCGCAGCGTCGTCGCGAACACACCCGTCGCGACGGCCCGGGGGGTGATGGTGCCGGGCGGGTACCGAGTCACTGGCCGTCAGGGGTTCAGCTCCGGATGCCGGCATGCCGCCTGGTTGGCGGCGCGCGCCCTGATCTTCGAGGACGGCCAGCCCCGGCTTAAGGACGGTCAAACCGAAGAGCGATACCTGTTCGTGCCGGCAGCTGAAGCCGAGCTGTTGGACACCTGGCATGTCCGCGGGATGCGCGGCACAGGCACTCACGACTTCGCCGTGAGCGATGTATTCGTTCCGGCGGAACGCACGGTTCTTCAGGCAGGCGCTCCCTTGCTGGAGACCGGACCGCTTTATCAGATCCCGCGAAGCTTGCTGTTCGCCTCGGCCGATGCCGCGGTGGCCATGGGAGTGGCCCGCTCGTGCCTCGACGCGTTCTTGGAGCTTGCCGGCGCCAAGACGCCGCGACTAATGCAGGCAACGCTCCGCGATCAACCGATGGTTCAGGCTGCCGTCGGACACTGCGAAGCCAAGCTCCGATCTGGCCGGGCGTTCCTCACCGACGCAGTCGGCGAGATCTGGACCGAAGCGACGTCGACGGGCGCGGTCACCCTGGATCGGCGCGCCACTCTACGTTTGGCTACGACACATGCGATTCGACTCGCCGTCGACGTCGTCGATACAGTCTACAATGCCGGTGGCGTGACGACGATCTACGAAGGCAACCTCATACAGCGACACTTCCAGGACATTCACGTGATCAGTCAGCATCTGCAGGGGCGCCTCTCCCATTACGAGCTAATTGGAAAATACGCGCTAGGGCTGAAGATCGATCAGTCGAGGCTCTAAGCAGCAGGCAAACCGTCATGCGTCTAGAAGGAAAGACTGCCATTGTCATCGGCGCCGGGCAGAGCCCTGGCGAAGGAATGGGCAATGGCCGAGCCACGGTGCTGCGATTTGCGCAGGAAGGTGCGCAGGTCATGGCTGTCGATCGTGACCTCCGATCGGCCGAGGAGACCGCCTCGATGGTCAAGCAGGGAGGTGGCGAATGCGTCGCCTTCGAGGCCGACGTCACTAAGGAAGCGACGCTTGCCGCCGTCATAGCGGCGGCTAAGACGCGCTGGGGCCGCATCGACGTTCTGCATTACAATGTCGGAGTCAGCATCGCCGGCGGCGATGCGCCGCTTCTCGAATTCACCGAAGAGGCTTTCGACCGCATCAGCGCCATCAATCTGCGCGGCGCCATCATGGCCTGCAAGCACGTCATCCCAATCATGCGGCAGCAAGGCGCGGGCGCGATCATCATGATCTCCTCGCTTGCCGCAATGGAGAACTATCCTTATGTCGCATACAAGGCTACGAAGGCGGCGATGATCGCCTTCGCCCAGCAGGTGGCAATCCAGAACGCCGAGTATGGCGTTCGCGCCAATGTGATTCTACCCGGCCTGATCGACACGCCGATGGCGGTCGACACGCGCGCCCGGGTGAGCGGCAAGAGCCGCTCCCAGGTCGCGGCGGAGCGCGATGCCCGCGTGCCGCTGCGCCGCAAGATGGGCACCGCATGGGACGTCGCCAATGCGGCACTGTTCCTTGCCTCCGATGAGGCCAATTTCATCACCGGCGTGGCACTTCTCGTTGATGGCGGCGGCGCGCTCAATATCGGCTGAACTCACGGCAACCAATTCTCGGAAGCAGTTGGGATCAGATCTAGGACCGCCTGAACTGCTTTCCCAGCCGAGGCTTTTGCGAGGGAATCAACGTCCGACTGAATTGATGCGGAGGCGATTATGAAAGCAATGATTGCTTGCAAGACTATTGCTCTTGGCGTTGTCCTGATTTTTGCTCTTCCTGCCGTCTCTCAGGCACAAAAGCTTGTGGTGGGTTATTCGGGGATCACCGCGATTCAGGCGCCCTTCTGGATCATCAAGGACGCCGGCTACTTCAAGCAGGAAGGGTTGGATGCCAATCTCATTTATATCGCCGCCTCATCGACTATGGCGCAAGCGATGATGGCAGGCGAAGTAGCGATTTCCACCGCCAACAGCCAAGCCGTGGTAGACACCGGCCTTCAGGGAGGTGATCTCGTGGCGGTCGGCGCGATCGTCAATTTCGTCGCTCTTTATGTTATAGCAGCGCCGGAAATCAAGAGCGTTCAAGACCTCCGGGGCAAGCCTGTAGGAGTGACTCGCTTTGGCGCTACTACGGACTTTGCGATGCAAATGTTTCTCAAAAAATATGGTCTCGAGCCGGTCCGCGACGTGCCGATCATCCAGATCGGCGGACTTCCGGAGTTGGCCGCAGCCCTGTCGAATAAATCCATCTATGCCGCGGCGATGTCCTATCCCATGGGGCTGGTGGCTCAACAAGCCGGGATGAAGATGCTGGCCAATTTAGCCAAGGAGCAGATCCCCTTTTTGCATCAGGGCCTCACGACAACGGGTAAATTCATGCGCGAGCACAGGGCTCAAGCCAAGGCCTTCGTGCGCGCTTACGGAAAAGCAGTTCATTTCATGCATACTCGCAAAGAGGAGTCGAAGGCGATTGTTTCACGCTACACCAAGGTCACGGATCCGGGCATGCTCGAGGGCACCATGCAATATGCCTACGACTTCGTTGAGAAGATACCTCTGGTCAAGCGCGAGGCCTTTCAGGTGACCGTCGATCAGATCGGCAAGAAAAACCCCAAGGCCAAGCAAGCGAAGCTAGAGCAGTTCTACGACAATAGCTTGGTGCAGGAATTGATCAACGAAGGCTTTTTCGCCTCTCTATGGGGAAGATAATAAGGGCCCCGCGCCGGTCTGAGTGAATTATTTTAGGGCACCAAAGCTTGCGAGAACCAAACCTGCTTGATGACGCTACCTATTCCCCGAGGATTTTCTTGAGTCGCTCGACGACTTCCGCAGGTTGGGCGATCACTTCTCTGCCGATCGCTTCCAGTCCCTCGCCCGAGTTCGGGTCCCAGACAAGATTTTGCTTCTGCGCCTCGGCTTTGAATTCCGCATCGGCCACGGTCTTCGCGAAGGCGTTGCGCAAAACCTTGAGACGCTCCGGCGCCAACCCGGGCGGCGCCACAATCGGCCGGCCGATATCTCCCGCGGCAAGGATAACGGTGGCGAGCCGCTGGCTCCTTTGCGGCGTTTGGTATTGCTTCATCAGCTCGTAGATCGTCGGCACGTCGGCAACATTCGCTTCGCGGTTCATTCCCGTCTGCAGGAGCACTCGCACGAATCCTTTCTTGCGCCACGTATGAAACGGCTCGCGGGCGAAAAAAGCCGAGATGCTGAAAGCGCGGCACTGGATCTCGCCCCGCTCGATCGCCAAGTCGACATCGCTGCCGCCTTGATAACCCGAGATAATGTTGAATTTCATCCCCAGCGTCTCCTCCAACATCAGCGGGATATAGTAGCCGGAGGATGCCGTTCCGGTGGCGCCGCATTTCGCCGGCTCGCTCGCTTTGCGGATGTCTTCGACGGTTTTGTACGGCGAGTCCGAGCGCACGAAGAGCAGCTCGTTTGACCGGGTCGGGCTGCCGATCCAGTTGAACTTGGACCAATCGAATTGCGCTTCCTTGCGCCCAATGAGTTGGTCGAAGTAAAGCGCCGGCGCAATGAAGCCGATGGTCAACCCATCGGGCTTCGCGACAGCATAGAGATGATTGGCGGCGATCATCGAGCTTGCGCCCGCCATGTTCTGCACCAGCAGCACAGGGTTTCCAGCGAGATATTTAGCTGCGTGACGCGCAAAGGTTCGCGCCCACTGGTCCGTGGTGGTTCCCGCAGCGTAACCAACAACGACTCTGATCGTTTTCCCCGAATAAAAGTTATCCGGCTGCGCCGCCGCGCGCTCCGTCAGGAAAACGAGGACAGCGATGAAAGATAATATTATCGGAAATTTAATCTTACGCATTGACCCGCCTCGCCGGCTTCACGCTTTCGCTTGATTGCCGCTCCCGTCCGTACCAATTAGAAGTTTGCCGTGCAGCGGTATTCTCCAGCTTGCCAAACTCCGTAACTTTTTTTTATATGTTTAACGACCCGACCCTCAGCCCTAGATCCCTCGATTCTTCGACTTTTACTTCAGTCCCTTGAGCGCGAGGCGCGCAAAGCTCCAGTCCGCTACGTCTGCAATCGCCACATCTCGCGAAATCCCCAGGATTTCTTTGGCAATCGCAATCTCTTCCAACATGGAGGCATCGGAAGGAGTACCCGTATCTGAATAAAGCTTGACGCCATCATCGTAAACCATGCTGCTTTAAGGTCTCGTCCTTATTTCGCTTGATAAACTGGATCGCTCTCAATGTTATACTGATGGCCCGTCCAATAGAGTCAGGTTCGCTCTGAATTTTTCTCCGGCTGGTGGCTAGACCGCCGCTCGGCACTCCCCTTAAATCTTTCATCAAGAACAGCTCGCGAAATCCCATCTTGACGGCCGCCTTATTATGCGGAGCCGACAGCAGGGTGCCATCGATTTTGCCGCCCTGAAGGGACGCCAGCCTGATGCCGCTTCCACCCAGCGATACGATGGTCACGTCGACGTCCGGTACAAGCCCGGATTTAGTCAGCAGCAGGCGGATCGATACATCGCTGATGCTCCTGACGCCGGCCACCCCCAGGACTTTTCCTTTGAGGTCCTCCACGCGCCGAATTTCCGGGCGAACCACCAGAACTTGATCGGTCGCCGTGCTGCTCACCATCACATTGCGGATCGGCATGCCGCGCAACGCCGCGAGTGTTGCGACATTGCCGGTAGTCGCAAAATCAAGATCTCCGGCGATGACCGCCTGCACCGCGGGAATGCCGGACGATACGACAATCAGTTCGAGATCGAAGCCCTCTTGCTGATAGAAGCCCTGTCGCAATGCCACCATTTGCGGAAACGAGCTCATGCTCCGAGTGGGTATACCGATCCGAAGCTTCTGCAGTTTCCTCGCCTCTTGCCCCCACGCCGGGCAGATGAATAGCATCCACCCCGCTAAGGCTAGCGCGAAGGTCGTTCGTCTCATCTTTTGGAACATGGGCTCGTTCGCGTTCGGTTTTTTCGCATGACGCGAACTGATTCCGCGCGATCCCTTCACGTTTGCAGACTCGTTTTAGCCATTCCAACCGTAAAGGGTATTGGCATTTTTTCCCAAGATTTTTTCTTTGGCGCTCTCCGAGATGTCCTTGCGGCCGCGGATTGTGGAAACCACATGGGGAAACATCGCGTCCCAGTGGGGATAATCGGACGCGAAGACGATCCTGTCATCGCCAATCCTCTCGATCACGTAGGGAAGCATCCCTTCTTCCGGCTCGGTGGCAAAAAACCAGTTGCCATGGGTAATATACTCACTGGGCTTTTGCTTACATAAAGGCGCTTCTACGTCGCCGCGTTTCTCCCACTCCTCGTCCATGCGTTCCATCCAGTAGGGAACCCAACCGGCCCCACATTCGAGAAACGCAATGCGAAGCTTGGGGAACTTTTCCGGGATGCCGGCATACATCAGACCGACACATTGAATCACGGTCTCCGTGGGACGGCCGATCGTATGCATATAGATGAAACTATCGAAGCGAGTCTCCCCCGCCGGCCCCTCGCGCCGGCCGTGAACACAAAAGGGAACATTGAGTCGTTGTATCTCTTCATAGATAGGCCAGAACGTTTGCGATCCCAGATGCTCCCTCATTCCCTGAGGGGCAACGGCCACGCCGGCCAATCCCAGCTCGGTCACCGCGCGGTTCACTTCTTTGACAGCCGCATCCACGTCCTGAAACGGCAACAGAGCAACCGCTTTGATACGCGGACTCTCTTTACAGACCTCAGCGATGAAATCGTTGTACGCCCGCGCATAAGCAACCGCGTAGTCGCGCTCGAAGATCTTGCTCATGGCAAAGCTAGTGGTGGGAAACAGCACCGAGACATCGATGCCTTCGCGATCCATGTCTCTAAGACGCTTCGGCACGTCATGGCACTCGATATCACTGAAGCGTCCTCCCAACCTTGCGTCCACTCCGAGAGAAGGCACCAGAGAGCCACCGCGACGGCGGTGCGCCTCGGGCAGATGGGCTCGGATGTCCTTTTCCTTGTCTAGAATATGACCGTCAGCATCAATGATTTTCATAACGACACGCGCCTCCTGTCGAGAACTTTCAGCCGAAATTTGTTGACCGTAAAATAGGGTAAACGGAAGAAGCGATCAAGTCTCGCTCCTTCGATGCGAAGCGTCCAGCGATCTTGGCTGGTTTCAGTCTATTGGCGATAATTCCGGCCGACTATGAATCTCAAAAAGACAAACCTGGTCCGCTTCGAGCAAATCGCTCCGCTCGATTCGTCAGTGCCGCGTTCATCTGCCCTTGCCGGCGCTCGCCAAAGCTTTTTTGATGATATCGCGGATCGGTTCGAGCTCCTCGATCCATGCGGGGTTCAACCAGAGGAATTTGGCTCCCTTAACGCGACGTGCGGCTTCGCTAACTTTTTCTTTGGAAATATCTTCCCTCAGAGAATCGTAAAGTCCGCCGGTCTTTTGATTGGAGTCGAGCCATGCCGTTTGTCCTTCGCGAGATAAAAGCCAATTAACGGCGACCTTCGCGGCGTTGGGATGGGGCGCACGATTGAAGAAACTCAACGTGCCGTTGTAGGCGGTCACGGAGGATCCCTCTTTTAGCGATCCAGGCAGAAATTGATCAAGCGGGAGTCCCTGCATCATCGCTGTGTCGACGCCCCGCGCGCCGATGCCGAATGCGTACTTTCCGGCGCTGAGCCAGTCCATCAATTGTTCGTTGGAGCGTAAGATGGAAATATCCGTATCGGCGTGAAGCCGCCGGAGAAATTCGGGCCCAAGATCGGGATGCTTATAGAAAAAAATATGCGCGGCACTAATCGGACCGGAGACCAGCGGATCGACGGAGACAATTTTTCCCTTCCATTTTGGACTTAACAAATCCCAATAGGATTTGATCTCCGACGGATTCACCAGTTTGGTATTGTAGGTAATCTCGCCGCTACGCGGCGTGCCTTCGAAGACGAAGATGAATCGGTTTTCCGGATCGTCGTAATGATGTTTGGCTTCATACCAACCCGACGTATCCACGACTTCAGGCAGGAGCAACAGGGGTTTGATCGGTTCCAAAATCTTCGCGCGGTGAAATACCGTCAACGGAGATATATTCCCCGAGACATAGAGATCGACTGCAAACTTTTCCGCTCGGCGTTCGCTCATGACACGCTGACTCAGCTCTGGACCTCGGCCCGTCACCATGGTCACTTTGATCTTCGGATATTTTTTCTGAAAGGTCTCGCGAAACACCGGTTCGAAGGCCTGAGTCATATAAATGACCAGCGCTCCTTCTTCCTCCGCCGCTTTAATCGTTTTGTTCCACTCCGCTTGCCATGCTGGCCGCGACTCGGCGGCGAAGGAAAGACTTGAGGCCGACACTGCGATGCCGAATAGCAATGTGTGAATCGATGCAATGACGAGCCGCATTGTTTTCAACATCGGACTCCTTCGTTCCCCGTAGTCGTTTCAATTTAACTCACTATTATTTCGTGCGTGGAACAGGGTCAAGATGAGCCAGTAGTCGACCCGTGGAAGTCATTCGGGTCGACATCTTCAGCGCCGCGCTATCGAACCGTGATATTACGACCGCGTGTAATAGAAAAATAAAGCCCCGATCTCTTTCGAGATCGGGGCTTTCAATTTCAATCCTAGTAGAGTTGAATCAGATCAGATCGGGTCATCGTAACGTTATGTTTGTAGCCGAAGCTCGTAAATAGAGAAAATGCCTGAAGCACCTGTTTCTCATCATTATGCGCCGTGCAATCCATCGGCACATAGACGTGGTAATCGCGGACGCTGAACCCCATCACCGCGCTCTGGACACAGTTGCGCGTCGAGATGCCGGTCACGATCACGCGACCTTCGCCCGTACGAAGTTCCATCTGCTTCAGAAGGGCATCCATTTCGGTTTGATAGAAACAATCGTGGGTATGTTTTACGATCAGAGGCTCCTCCGCAGCGGGCTTCAATTCGTCAATGAGCTCTGCGCCCCACGTGCCTTCGAGTTTACGAACGGTATTTTTGAAAACCGTAAATTCGAGGGCATCGGGTGAACGCACCGACTGGGTATGCACGACCCGCCCTCCCGCTTGCCGTACATGATCCCGCAGCTGGGCAATCCTGGGGATGATTTTCCTGACCGGTTCGCCGATGTAAAGCGCTCCGGCCGGATGCGCATTCTCGTTCTCCATGTCTATCACCAGCAGCAATGTCTTCGCTGCCGCTAACTCGACCGCTAGAGGAATGGGATGATCGAGTTCAATGAGCATGGAATCTCTCTTTCGAAGCTGGGCAGGCTTATTGCTTCGCGTCCAATTCCTTAATCACCTGGCGCACAGGATTAAAGTCTCTCACTTCGTCTAACGGTCGCTTTTTTTCGCCCAATCTATCGATCAGACTTTCCATCTCGGCGTCGGTCATTTGACCGTCTTTGGTCAGGGTTTTCAGTTCCACATCGTACGAGCGACCCGCGATCTCTTGCGACTGCGGCAGCCATTTTAACATCACGGAGATGGTCTCTTGTCGGTTTTCCGCAATAAAGCGATTGGCCTTAATCAGCGCGCGTAGCGTCCGCTTCACCGCTTGTGGATTTTCTTTCAGAAGACGATCCGAAGTGAATAAGCCCGAAGCCGGTAAACCCACCTCGGGCGGGCCAGCTAGAATATTGTACCCCATATTTTTGAGAAGCAGATCGTGCGGGGGTGATAACGACACAACCTGAACGACTCCGGCTACAAGCGCCTGCGCTCTTAGCGGCGTCTCGCCAATGACGAGATGCTGCAATAGGGCCGGATCGAACCCTTTCGAGCGGAGCAGTTCCTCGGCGACCAACTGATCGGTTCCGCGTATCGTCGCCACTCCCAGTTTTTTCCCTTTCAGGTCTTGGACGTCTTTGATTTCGGGGCGCACCACCAAGAAATAGATTCCTTTCTTGAGCGCGACCAAAACGAGCTTTAGCGGAAGCCCCTGGAGAATGCCACGAAATGTGCTTGTAAAGGACGTGGTAAAGGAGACATCGCCATTCATCACTGCCATTGCCCCGAGGCGCGGGCTGACCTGAATGAGCTCTACCTCGAGCCGTTCTTCGCGAAAGAACCCCTTGCTGGCAGCGATATAAAATGGCGTAACTGTGTTGCTCCGGCTCGAATAAGCGATCCTTATTTTCTGTGTTTGCGCGTTAACTACCGCTCTGGGCAAAACACTCACGGTCAAAACCGCGGCAAGAATTGTCCATGTCAGAAGTTGGGATCGGGCTGTTTGCATTGCGACTTCTTCTTAATTCGTCCGCGTTTCCTTCGCTTTATCCATCGCTTGCGCCACGCCGCCGAAATAAGCGCGGTGGATGTCCATCGATTCCGTCGCGGTCGTCAGGACATCCTGCTCCCGTCCCGGCACGACATATCTTTCCAGAACATCGATGAACATGTCCGAGTGTTTCACGTCGGCCTTACTATGCGCCGTGAAGTTCGGCATCTGCGCGGCGCTGAAATTTAGATCCCGCGACCAAATCTTGTAGAGCCGGCTGCAATTTCCTCCGCCTATGTCGCCTAAAAGCCGATCGTCATTGGTCCACTCGGCGATAGTCGACGCCGCGATGGCTTCCTGCCACGGACGAGTTCGCGCGATCCAGAACCACGCGTACATTGCCGCCTTGGTGGTGGGCAACGGCTCGGCGTTCAGTACATCATCGACGCTCAATCCGACTTCCTTTCCTTGACGAACAATTAGATCCATATGGCCGGTCTTTGAGTGCTCGTCTTCGACCAGCTCCTCATACTCGTGTGACAAAATTCGTTGCTTAACGTCGAACTCCGGACAATTAGCCGCCACCTGGGGCCAATTGTTGCGTCGCTGGCGAGCATAAAGGCCCAGCTGCAAGAGATATATCCGCGCCCGCTCCGGGGTCAGTTTGATCGAGTAAAAATGTTCCATCTCTGGCGTACGGAAGAAGTCCCTTACACACTCACCGAGCGCCTGTCGCCATTCTTGTGCTTTCATCAAATACCTCCACTGAAACAAAATTCGAAATCCGAATATCCAAATCCGAAACAAACGTAGAAACAAATAAATCTCAAATCGGGAAAATCGAAAACGTCGAATCCCCAAGAAGCCGGCTTGGAATTTTACATATTTTGGTTTTGGTTATTTGTATTGTTTCGAATTTCAGGTTTCGGGTTTTGAAAGTTTTGTTCTTGGCGCCCCTTTCGAATTTGTGTGAGATAATCGACCTCGTCTCGATATTTTGGCTTTGCGTACGCCTCATCGTCCCACCTTAGCAAAAACTTTTTCGATAAAGCCCTCCTTCACGAGTTTGTCGACCACGCTATTATCGATGACTTTAGGGGTAAGCGTTTCAGCGTCGACGCCTTTGACGGGTTCGAACTCCAGGACCGTAGCCACATTACGAATATCGACCCGCGGGGTCTTCTCGGTGAACTTGGTGACGATACCGTACGTTTCGTCGAGAAAATTGGCATCACCCCGTTTGAAATATTTTGCCAGCACCTTGAGTGTGGCTTCTTTTTCGTGATTCATCGCGCCGACAGCTTCGATGTACGCTTTGACCACGCGTTCCACGGTATCCGGGTTCTTTTGCAGAAACTCCTGGGTGACCGCCATGACGTTCATGGCAAAGGGAATGTCCAGGTCCGCAGCGTTCAGCAGCGCCCGCGCGGGCACTCCTGGCTTGACTCCGGTCACGATGCCGGCAATCTGCTTCTGTTCAAATGCCGCTTGCATTTCCGGCGTCCCGCCGAGCGGACGCATGGTGGCGGATTTTTCCAGCCCAAGCTTGCGCAAGATCAATGTCGTCACCGTGTGGCCCGATGAATTAAAGCGGGAGATGCCGAGGATTTGGCCTTTTAGCTGATCGGTGCGTGTGATTTCAGGTTGGACATATAGAGTCATGGCCGGGCGATTGGTCATCGCGGCGATCGTCAACACCGGGGCGCCGCGCGCCGCGGCCAAGACCACGCCGCTGATCCCGGGAGCGCTCACGTCAAGGCTGCCACCGAGAAGCGCTTGGATATTCATCCCGCTGGAAGGGATATAAATGAGCTGCACGTCGAGACCGTATTTTTTGAACGTGCCGATCTCATGGGCCATCCAGACGCCCGCGACAGTGGGCCCGACGACGGAATAGGACAAACGCAGAGGAGCGGCCAACACCTCGCCCACACAACAAAGCCAGAGCATCACAACTCGCGAAAGCAGCTTTTTCATACCGGCTAACTTAAGGGAGCCTCACAAAACTCGACTCGACAGAGGAACGGTGAATCAAGTTCAATGAGCATGGAATTTCTCTTTCGGCTCCCTGATAAGGAGATCCAATTTTAACGATAAACTACGGCTGATGCAGGGAGACCGTCAAGAGACAAAAACAACAAGCCCCAACTCTTTGAAGTTGGAGCAGGTCCTACAGCGTCGACCGTGACTGTGCTGAGACGCCGGGCTAGAGGCCCTTCGCTGCATCCCGCACCACTGATGTGTCGATCAGCTCGCTTGGAACGATGTTCCTAGCTTCGGGACTGCTCCTCGCTAGATCTTCGATAATAGTCTTGATGCCATCCTCCAAGGGGTAAGGGATATCGGGAAGGATTTTTGCCTGGTGTTCGAGGGCCGTTCTTACGCTTTCGATATCTGACGTGCGAACATATTTGGCGAGCACTTTTTCAGCGAATGGCCGGTCGTTTTTGATCCGTTTGATCGCCAGGATCGATGCTTTCATGAACTTGACCACCACGGACCGATTCTTTTCCAAGAAGCTGCGCGTCGTCCCATGCCCGGTGAGCAAATAGGGAACCTTGAGCTCCTCCAAATCGAGCAGGATGCGCATCCCGGCTTTCTTAACCACCGGCGTGATGATCGGCGAAAAAACCGACAAAGAAACATCTCCCCGTTGCATGGCAAGCAGCCGGTCGCTCTCCAGGCCGATCTGAATCATCGTGACGTCGGTCTTTTTTAATCCCAGGTGCTTGAGCGCATACTCGGCAACGAAGTCGGAGGTCGAGCCGAAGCGGCTGACGGCGAGTTTCTTACCCTTTATATCTTCCGGCTTTTGGATCTCGGGCTTCGCGCCCAGATTGTATGCCATCACATTTTGCAGCCTGCTGATGACGACTACGTCTTTGTTCCCTTGCATGTACGCATAAGCGGCGGATGTGCCGCCGATCAGGCCGACAGGACTCTGGCCGGTCACCAGCAGCTGGACAGCGAGCGAGCCGCCGCGGATCAACAGCATGCGCACATCCAAGCCTTGCTCGTCGAAGTAGCCGCCGTCCTTGGCAACCCAGAGGCTCAACATATTCGCGTTGGTGGCCGAGTAGGTCACGGGCAATACAATCTTGTCCTGCGCGGGAGATTTCGAATAGCCCCAAAGAACCAAACTGACGACGAATAAAAGGATCGAACTTTTTCCCATGAGACAGCTCTCCTCGCGCCGAAAAGATACGAGCTTGCCGGAAGCTAATCCACTTCAAGTTCTTCTGTCAATCCGCGCAAGCACCCAGGCCAAATATGACCCGACCCAACCGCACCAACACTTGACAGAGTTCGCCGAGCGCGTGTTATAGGTCGACCTGATCATGGCCAATTTTTCAACGCGCGCGAGAGCGAACAGGAGGCATGCCCTATGATTACCGACAAAGCCGGACGCGATCACTTCGTCATCGACCAACATGTGCATGTCGGGATGCGACCGGCGCGCTCGACGACGGCATCCAGTTCCTACTTACCCGACGAGTTGCTCGCCAACATGGACGCGAGCGGCGTCGATATGGTGGTGGGATTTCCGAAGGCCAATCCGCATACGGACTACCGCGTTGAAAACGAGCGGATTATCGCCGCGATGAAGCAGCATCCGACGCGGATCGTTGCCGTTGCGCGCATCAACCCTTACTTCGGCGCGAAGGCAGTCGCCGATGTTCACGACTACGCGTCGAAAGGCGCGCTGGGACTAAAAATTCATCCATTGCGCGATTTCTCCGGGAACCGCGTCAACGACCCTGAATTGATGTTTCCCATCGCCGAAGCGGCGCAAGCAAAGAATCTTTTGCTCCTGGTGCACAGCGGCAATTCATGGAACTGCGCGCCGACCTTGATCGCCGATCTTGCGCACAATTTTCCCAAGGTGAATTTCGTGATCGCCCACTCGGCGGGGTTCGAGGGTCATCAAGAGGCGATCGTGGCGGCGCGCCATCAAGATAATTTGTATTTCGACACGGCGTCGAATGGCTATCCCGACATCACCACCAATGTCGTTCGCGCCCTCGGTCCCGAGCGGGTCGTGTATGGTTCCGATCACCCGACGTTGCCGTTTGGTTTCGAGCTCGGCAAGGTCGTCAAATATGCCGGCCTCAATTCCGATCAGCTCGATCTGATCCTCGGCAAAAATCTCGCGCGCCTGCTGCGCATCGAGCCGAAACCGTCGGCACCGAAAACCATGGACATCATGCAAATCTGACGACCAAGAAGGAGTAAAAAAGTTATGCCTTACAAACCGGGTCGAAAAGTCGACGTGCCGTATGAGCATTGGGATCGGTTGTATTCTCCTGTCGCCTGCGCGGTCATGATCACAACCGTCGACAAGGAAGGGCGCGTGAACGCGGCTTCATTCGCCACCTGCGTCAGACAGAATCATGAACCGACCTGTATTTCGTTCACGGTGGAGATCGACAAAGACACGTATCACAACGTGCTTGCCACTGAAGAATTCGTCGTCAACATCCCGTCCTTCGACAGGGAGATTCTGGAAAAAGTCAGAGTGGTCGGATTGCCGTTTCCCCGCGGCGTCAACGAGTTGGAGAAAGCCGGCCTGACGGCTATTCCGGCCAGGGCCCTCAAACCGCCTCGCATAGCCGAATGCAAAGCGCACTATGAGTGTAAAGTTATCTGGACCAAAGAGTGGCTGCATCGCCTGACGGTTATGGGCCAGGTGGTCGCTGGCTCGGTCGACGAAGATTGCATCGACAAGGACGGCTACGCCATTCTCGAGAGACTTCGGCCGACGCATTATTGCGGCCGGGCTTTCGACAACAAATTTGTTGCCTCTTACGAAGTGATGGAGGTCGCTATGGTATACAACGGGCCTGAGGCGCGACATAAGCCCAAGTGACGAACTTTTTCCATGACTATTCTAAAAGTCCTTTTCTCGATCATTTTCTTAGCGCTGTTGTTCTGCGAGCCGGCCCGCGCGCAGGATAATTTTTTTTCCGGCAAGACCATTCGAATCGTGGTCGGCTCGATCCCCGGCGGAGGGTACGACTACTGGGCGCGGCTGCTGGCCCGCCATGTCGAAATACATACCCGGCAATCCTGAGTTGGTTGTACAGAATATGCCGGGCGGCGGATCGTTGGTGGCAACCAACTACGTTTACAGCGTGGCAAAACCCGATGGGTTGACTCTGGGAATGCCCAATCAGTCAGTTTACATGGGACAAGTGGTAGGCGATAAAGAAGCGCGATTCGACGTTCAAAAGCTCAACTGGATCGGCTCACCGGATCGCAATACCACACTTTTGTATATCCGCGCCGACACGCCCTATATATCGATGGATGACGTCATAAAAGCCAAGGTGCCACCTAAGTGTGGCGGCTCGGGACGGGATAGCTCGAGCCTCATCTTCGCTCTGGAGGATCTAATCGGCGCCAGATTCGAAGTCGTGTTGGGTTATCAGGGAGGCAGTCAAACCGATCTGGCGGTTGAAAGAGGAGAGGTCGTCTGCCGCTCGATGGTCCTCGGCGTCCATTTTAGCAGACAACCTTTCACTCTGTGGCATAGCAAAAATTTTGATCGCCATCTCGTGCAGATGGGTCGCAAACGAGAGGACAGGTCAGCCGATACTCCTACGCTCTACGAGCTCATGGATCGCTACAAAACGCCTGAACGTGGACGCCAATTGGCTACAGTGCTAACTGCCGGAGAGAACTTCGGCCATCCCATGATCGCTCCGCCCAGTGTGTCGCCCGATCGTGTAAAGCTTCTGCGCGATGCCTATGCGAAAACTTTGAAAGATCCGGCGTTTTTAGCCGACGTCAAGAAACAGGAATTCGATTTCGATCCGGTGTCGGGCGAGGAACTGCAAACTTTAGCAAAGACCGTAGTCAACCAACCCGCGCCAGTGATTGACAGGCTAAAAAAGATTTTGGGCAATTAAGTTTGCCAGCTCTGCGTGTTATTCATCGGAGCGCTGCGAAGATGAGTTTCGCGAGGCGGAAGGGAGAGTTCCCTGATGACATCCTTGAGATTTTTATTCTGCGCCATGGCCTGTTTCATAGCTACGGCGGGGTTGCCGGTTCACGTTTCCTTTAGCGCTACCCTGGAGGACGCGCTCAAGTCGTTGAAGGGCTTAGCGGCAAAGGAGCGTCAGGCGCGCGTGGAAAGCGAGGCGCGCAAGGAAGGCATCGTTCGCTGGGCGTCTTCGACGCCCCAAGCCTGGGCCGAGCCCTCTCTCCAAGCGTTCCGCAAACGCTACCCGGGAATCCAAATCGAGTACATGCGCCAGAGCGGCAGGGTGCTCGCGGAAAGAATCGTGCGCGAGCATCGCGCGGGAAAACATGACATCGATATCGTCGGCACCAGCGCGGTCACGTTTGCAGCAATGAAGGACGCGGGCGTGATCGCGCCCTACGTGTCGCCGGAAGCCGCGCAACTGCGAAAGGACATGAAAGATCCGGACGGCTGGTGGGTCTCCTATTTCGGCAACATCCAGGCGATCATCTGCAACAAAAACCGGGTCAAGACGGCCCCCGGTGATTGGCGAGACTTTCTCGATCCCAAGTGGAAGAGAGAATTTTCCATCGACGACACTCGTTATGAGTGGTTTTATGCCTTGCAGAAAATCTACGGCGCCCAAGAGGCCAACAAGCTGATCAGCGGATTCATTCAAAACGGCGTCCATCTGCGCAGGGGTGGAACCTTGCGCGCGCAACTCGTCGGCGTCGGGGAGGAATCCTGCGGCCTGGGTGTGTATCTCAACAATGTCCATGAGCTGTTGGAGCCCGGCGCGCCGGTCAACTACTCGGTGCCGGAGCCTGTGCTCGTCGTTCCGGTCATCAACATGATGGCCAAGCTGGCGCCTCATCCCTACACGGCGATTCTCCTGTACGATTTCATTTTGACGCCCGAAGCGATGGGACATTATACCCGAGCCAATGCGATGGCGCCCGCCCGAGATAATCTTCCCCTCGTGCAAGCGGTCAGAGACCTGCAGGGAAAACGCGTTCACGTCATCGATGTGGAAGCTTCCAGCCGCGATTATGAGAAGACTGTGAAAGAGTACCGTTCGCTGCTGAAAAAATAACTGTCGTAAATTCGAAACAAATCAAAGTGATCAAACAAACAAAATTCCAGACAAGTATCTGCGAATCTGGCATTCATAATTCGGATTTGAGTTTTTCGGTTTGTTTCGGATTTCGAGCTTCGGATTTCGGATTTTGAGGAATTGCTTGGCGTCTTGGCGCCGACAATAGAAGTTTGCAGAAGGGCGAATCGATGAGAATGGATCTCAGCAAAGCAGCCGCCTACGCGGACAAAACTCCTTACGAGCTATGGCAGGAGACCGAAGAGATCCCGATTCATACCGGTCTGGCCATCGAAGATCTCGCCACGCTTCCGCTGCGGTCGTGGAAGCGTAAGGGAGCCATGGGCGCTTTTATTAACATGCTCGGCGCCGGGCGCAGTTGTGATGCCTATGTCTGCGAGATTGCCGCCCAGGGCGAAACTCTGCCCGAGCATTATTTATTCGAGGAGCTCGTCTACGTCGTCAAAGGTCGAGGCGCGACGAGCGTTTGGCAGTCCGATGGGCGCAAGCAAACCTTCGAATGGCACGAAGGCAGCATGTTTTCGCCGCCGCTCAATGCCTGGCGCCAGCATTTCAACGCCCAGGGCGCCGAGCCGGCGCGACTCTTGGCCTTGACGGACGCGCCGGTCATGATCAATCGATTCCGCAATCTGGATTTCATCTTTAACAACTCGTTTCAATTTTCCGATCGGTTCGCCGGGGAAGAGGGATATTTCAACGGCAAGGGCAGGGAAGTTCAATCACATCGAACGTGGGATGCCAATTTCATTGCGGATGTTCCCGGCTTTCGACTCATGGACCATAGCGCTCGCGGGCAGGGGGCAAGGGGGATTCTGTTGCATCTTTCAGCCAACACCATCAGCGCGCATATCGAAGAATATCCAGTCGGAACCTATCCACGCGCTCATTGGCACGGCCCCGGCGCCCATATTCTCATTCTTTCCGGCGAAGGGTACTCCATCATGTGGGAGCAGGGAAAGCCGCGCACGCGGATCGATTGGCGCCCGGGCAGTCTGTTCGTGCCGCCGGCGAAATGGTTTCACCAGCATTTCAACTCGGGAAAGGAGCCGGCGCGCTATCTGGCGCTGAAGCCGTGGGGCTTTACTTATCAGGTCGAGGACCTGGTCAAGACATTAGAAGTCCAGGCGGCGGGCGGCACCCAGATCGACTACCAAGACCAGGAGCCGGAAATCCATCAAACGTTTGTCCAGGAATGCGCAAAGCGCGGCGTCGAAGTGCGCCTGAAATTCTGAGATCGGAAAGAGCGATGAACATAAAATTGGAACGAGCCGAAGCCAAAGCCTACGTCGATCAAATTTACCGCAAAGTGGCAAAGCGGTGGCAAGAGCGCGTGACCGATGCTGAATTCATGAAGCGGCTGTCGTCGGGAACGCTCTCCAAAAAAGCGCTGCGCATGTTCTTTAAGAACTGGGCGGCTTACACGATCGAGATTAATACGCTCGAGGCGGCGACCTATCACAAGCACATCCATTTTTTCCGAAAGCATCGGGATCTCATGGCGGCCATGGCTCAGAAACTGGCCGACGAGCTGGTTCATCCGAAACCGCCCGGACACATTCACGTCGTGTTGGAGACGGCCAAGGCTCTGGGAATCGCGGAAGACGATGTTTTTGTCTCGCCCATGCTCGCTGAGTTTCGCGCCAAGATCGATTATTTCCGGGCGATCGTTTGGGAGGGCACGATGGCGGAGTTCTATGCGGCCGGGGCCACCGAAGAGCAGTTTGGCTATTGGGCCGGCGAAGTCTTTAACGCTTTGACGCGCCATTACGGTCTCACTGCGAAAGAAGCCGTCTATTTTTCGCTGCATGAAGAGGCGGATACGCGCGAGCATGAGGATGGCATCATGGGCCATGGAAGCTTTCGACGTCTGGTGCTGCAGCGTTTGTTGGAGGACGGCGCCGAAGTGAGGCCGGGCTACACCTTGGAATACTGCGCTCTAACTGCGATCGATCTGCACGGAGTGGTTTTGCAGGCGGCGTTGCATGCGGCGGAGAGGGAGTGAAGCGCGTGACCATCCTAAAGTACATCTTTCTCGTTCTTTCACTGACGATATCACTGGCCGCTCACGCCCAGGAAAGCCTCGTCGTCAGTTACGACGGCTATGCCGGCTTTCAGGGGCCCATATGGGCGACTAAGGACCTGGGGCTTTTTGACAAGCACGGGTTGAAGACCGAGCTGGTCTTGATCGCCGGCAGCCCGCGCGGAATGGCGGCCTTGGTTTCCGGCAGCAGCCACTTCGCCCAGGGATCGGCGAGCGCGCCCATCCCTATACGCCTTCGTGGCGGCGATATCGTCATCGTCGCCGCTGCGCTCAACCGGTTTCCCTTCAGCGTCGTGACGCAAAAAGAGATTCGCAAACCGGCTGACCTGGTCGGCAAAAAAATCGGTATCCTCAACTTCGGCGGATCCAACGATCTGGCGATTACCTTGGCCTTCAAGGAATGGAACATCCCGCGCCAGGCGGTGACCGTCTTCGCGAGCGGCGGCGCCCCGGAGCGGCTTGCGGCGTTGTCGACAAAAGCCATCGATGCCACGGTGTTGTCGCCGCCGGAGACGGTGGCGGCGGCGCGCATGGGGATGAATATTCTCGCGCACCTGAGCGATCTCAAGGCGGCTTTCCCGCAAACCGTGATCACGGTACGCCGCTCGTTTCTGGAAAAGAACCGGGACACGGTGAAACGCTTCGTGCGCGCTTACAGCGAAGCGATCCACGTGTTCAAGACCGACAAGGCTAAAGGCTCGGCGGTTTACACGAAACGCCTCAAGCAACAAGATTCGAAAGTCATCGAGGAGACCGATGATTATTTTGCGCCGAAGTTTTCTTTTCCGCCGCGCGTCGATCGCGACGGGATTCGCAACGCCCTCGAGCTGGTCACGGCGCTGCCCGAGGCGAAGGGCGACATCAACCTGGAGCAGTTCATCGATGAGAGCGTGATCGACGAGCTGGAACGAGAAGGATTTCTCAAAAAACTGCGATAATAAAGGGCCTGCGATGATGGATTTGACCAAGACAGCGGCTTATTCGGACCTGACACCCTACGACCTGTGGCAGGAGTCGGAAAAAATTCCCATCGTGCGCGGCCACTGCGTCGAAGACCTCAGCGCCATTGCGGTCGCCCCGTGGGAGCGCACCGGCCTGCTCGGATCGTTCGTTCATCTCGTCGGCGCCGGTCGCACGTGCGGCGCTTACGTCTGCGAGATCCCGCCGCGGGGGGAGAGCAAGCCGCAGCGCTATCTGTTCGAGCAGTTGATTTACGTTCTCCAAGGCCGAGGGGCGACCACCGTGTGGAACGAAGGTCGCAAGAAGCAAACCTTCGAGTGGCAGGAAGGCAGCCTTTTCTCGCCGCCGCTCAACACATGGCATCAGCATTTCAATGTCCAGGGAGACGAGAGCGCGCGGTACGTGGCGCTGACTGACGCGCCCCAGATGGTCAATCGATTCCGCAATTTGGACTTCGTCTTCGGCAATGATTTTTCCTTTACCGATCGATTCAACGAAGAAGACGGCTATTACAACGGCAACGGCCGAGAGATTGCGACCCACCGAACCTGGGAAGCCAATTTTGTTCCCGACATCAGGGACTTCAAATTAAGAGACCGCAGCCTTAGAGGCCAGGGCGCGACGGGCATTCGGCTGCACCTTGCCGCCAATACGATGAGCGCCCACCTCGAGCAGTATCCTTCCGGAACTTACCCCCGCGGCCACCGCCACGGTCCCGGCGCGCACATCGTGATCCTGTCGGGGGAAGGATATTCTTTCCTGTGGGAGGAGGGCCAGCCGCGCATCCGCATCGACTGGCGTCCGGGAAGCCTGTTTGTCCCGCCGGCAAATTGGTTCCATCAGCATTTTAATCCGTCGCCGGAGCCGACCCGCTATCTCGCGCTAAAGCCCTGGGGGTTCACTTACAAAGTTGAAGATCTCTCGAAGACGGATCGAGACATAAAATCAGGTGGAACCCAGATCGAATACCGGGACCAAGACCCCGAGATTCACGCCGTCTTTCTGTCGGAGTGTAGAAAGAGAGGCACCGAAGTGATGATGGCGATCGGGTAGATTCAGGTTCGGCAGCCGGGATGATTGGGCAACAAACAACAAAGGATTTGACCCTATTGGCTGACCCTATTGACCAAAAAAGATTTCCACACCTTTAATTTTCCTTCCGCTGCACTACCAAGTCGAACGGCTGACGAACGAGGTGTTCTTTTCTCACGTAGCCAACGGCTGCTGACGGTTCGGTTTTTACTTTGAACCAATCGCCTTGTGCTTCGAGAACGCTGATCGAGGTTCCCGCCTCGATTTGTGTCTTCGCGGTGGCAGCGAAACGAGGCTCCTCCCTTAGCGACACCGGGCGCCGTGTTTTGTAGGCGGCCGCGCGCCTTGGCGGATCTTCGCGTCTCCTAGCGTTACGATAATTAGCATCAGGCGCTTTTCGCGATTTCAACTCCAATGCGCGTGGTGTAGGACTGACGGGCGCCCGATATTCCTCATCATCTATCGACGACTTGGTGATAACTGCGTCGACCGCTGCGACAGAATTGCCGCCCGTTGGTGCGTGACCGTGCCCTAACAAAAAATAAGCGATCGGGACTATGAGCAACCCGACGGCAGCGACGGATAGCGAAGTCGCCGGAAATGTCTTTGGCTTCCAGGTAATATGCCATGCGCGGCGAAACCAACTCGGCCCGCTCGATTTATCATCAATGGACGGAGTGTTTGTCGGCTCAGGCGCGGGTACTTGATCATTGGGCCGTTCGTCGGCAAATCCTTTGTGAGCGGAATCGGCGGCCGAGTGTGCATGACTCGCTCGAATACGCTCTTCATGGAGCAACGTCTCTGCGCGTAACTTTGCCGCCGCAACTTCACGCGATCTCTTGGTGAGGACATGAATCTGACGCCGCAGCTCGGCCACTGCCGTGCCGCTGTTTTCCATCAGTTCTTGCTTCTCCGCAAGCTCACGTTCGAACGACTGGATCTTTGCCCTCATCTCTTCCACCACGCGAGTGGACGATTCATTGGCATGCAGCAGCGCGGTTTTTTCGCGCAGAGCTTCTTGAAGCAAACGGTCTGACTTTTCTCGTTCTGATGCCAGGTCGGCACGTTCTTGGATCAGCTCGCGCACCTTGCCCATGAGCGAATCAAGTTCCCTGTCGCGAATCTCCAAAAGATTCTGCTCATCGCCTAGCTGATATTCGAGGACACGAATCTGCTTCGTGAACCGCTCCTCTAGTATCTTTATCGCCGAATCCCTGAGCCGTAGGAGCTCGCCTTTTTGCGCAATCTCCTCGAGGAATAGCCGACCGTCTTCATCTTTGGCCCGGCGTAATTCGGCCAATTGCCTATTGAGTTGGTTTACTCTATACCCGAGCGCCTTGACATTCGCCTCACGGCTCTCCAAAAACTTTTCTTTCTCGCTTACCTGATTCTCCAGGGAGCGAATGGTTTCGGTGAAACGGTTCTCAAGAGCGTTGCGCGCGGCTTCCTTCGTTCGTAGCGCCTCGTTCTGCACAACCGTTTCTTCCAGCGAGCGCACAATTTCCTCTTTCGACGCGCTCAGCTCCGCGAGCTGCTTCTTGAGCGTCAGCAAGTCCAACTCACGATCTTGCAAAAGTTTGGTCTTGTCACGCAGCTGGTTTTCAAAAGCCCGGAGGGGAACGGGTTGTTCAGGCATCTGATTGACGGGATCAGCCGGGCGTTGGTCTCTTCGCCCTTCTTCCGCTGGTTTGCATGCAAGGAGAAAAATTTTTCTGATGATCTCTTTTTCAACGTCGCTGGGATCCAACAAGCTGCGAAGGCCATCGATCTCGTCTTTGTACGGTATGGCCCCGTCGAGTCTTACGTTGATCAGAAGGAGATGAAGCCAGCTTTCGTGATCTAACCGGTGGGCATCGAGAAAACTCAGAAGGACCTTAGCGTCCTCGTAGTTGCCTGCATCGAGGAGAAGCTCAATTTCAGAAAGGATTTGTTTCGAGCGAGAAATTTTAATCATAGCCAATCGCCCGAAGTGTTTGCCGACTACCGTAGCCGAGCACTGTCACGGTTAATGACGTGATGGACGTAACGTCATACCCGTCCTCGCGAACTCGGCTCGAATAGTTTCTAGCACACAGAGCGGTCCGCCTCCAATAGGAGAGTCGCCGTCCCCCTTTTCTTACTCACTCCATATACTAACGCAACCCAGGCTGGTTCAAGGCTATTCGCGACCGTCAGCAAAAGCAACGATTGGCCCTTATCCGGCGGATCTATTATTATTATATGGATAAGCCAGTCATGCACTCATGCAAGCCCAACCGTGTGGTTGTGCTGACCCCATGTTTATATTGGCCAGGCAGTAGTCAGCCAACCCGCTCCAGTGATTTGAGAGGCTAAAAGAGATTCTGGGTAATTGAAGTCGACAGCCTTTCGGGTGCTGTTCACGGACAGTTCTGCGGATAGGATATGGAGTTTTTCGGCATGCTCTGGCAATTCGCGCAAGAATGCCTCATCCTTTTGTCTTCTTCCCGCCACGATGAGGCTTAAAAAGGTCAATGTTCGAGAAAGTCTCCGGTCGTCATTCAAGGATGGTATCTTTGCCGCTTTTATGGCCGGCGTTACCGATCATTACGCCACGCCCGCTGCGCTCTTTTTTGGCGCCACCCTACAGCAGGTCGGTCTCATCACCGCTTTGCCGAATCTCTTGTCTTCTTTGGCACAGTTCTTTTCCGTGCGGATCATTTATTGGGTCGGCGGCCGGCTCAAGCTATTGGTGCACCTGATTTTCTCCCAGGCGTCGCTCATTCTCTGTATCGCCATGCTGCCGCTGCTCGAGATCTCTAATCGAGTGGAGCTGTTGCTGATTTTTTTGATTCTCGCGGCCGTGTGCGGCGGCTTGGCGGGACCGGCCTGGGGCAGCCTGATGAGCGATTATGTGCCGGCGAAAAAGCGAGGACGATATTTCGGCTGGCGCAACCGGACCGTGGGCGCGGTGACCGTCGGCAGCATCATCGCGTCGGGATTGCTGTTGAATTTTTTCCAAGAGATCTCTTACGGCACGGGTTTTTGGATTATCTTTTCTTTGGCCGCGGCGGCCCGATTTGTCTCCGCTTACTTCATCAGCCGGATGGATGAGCCGCCACATAAAAAAGATCCCGCTAGTGACTTTACTTTTCTTATGTTCTTGCGGCGCTTCCGAGAAAGCAATTTTCTCAAATTCGTGGTGTTTAGCGGTTGTCTGACTTTCGCCACGTATTTGGCAGCTCCCTTTTTCGCCGTCTTCATGCTGCGCGACCTGCAATTGAGCTACTTGACTTACATGGCGCTCCAGGTTGGTTCTTCGCTTGCTTCGCTGATAGCCCTGCCTCTTTGGGGAAGGCACGCCGATCTCGTCGGCAACGTGAGAGTCCTGCGGCTCAGCTCGTTTCTTGCCGCGCTGATCCCGATCTTTTGGCTTTTCTCGCACAACCCCGCCTATCTCCTGCTGGTTCAAATGTTTGCCGGCTTTTCGTGGAGCGGAGTGACGCTCAGCGCCGGCAATTTCATCTACGACGCCGTGACGCCGCAAAAGCGGGTGCGTTGCATCGCCTATTTCAATGTCATCAATGGCCTCGCACTTTTTTTGGGTTCCTCCCTGGGCGGCTTTTTTGCGTCACGGCTGCCGCTGCTTTTCGGCAATCGCCTGCTTGCTCTATTTGCCCTCTCTTGCTTTTGCCGGGTGTCCTTTTACCTGCTGCTCTCGCGGAGTTTTCGCGAGGTCAGAGCGGCTCACGAGGTTTCCATCCAGGAGCTTTTTTTCAGCGTTGTCGGTATCCGTCCCCTCGTCGGCCCGGCGCGGGACTGACCGTTTACCCCACCACGCTTTTATAGACTTGATAAAGGATCGATTCTCGAATCACGGAACGGGCCTGAGCATCTTTTTCTACAGGCCGTAGAACGCCCTGGAATTGCTCTCGAGAATCTTCTGGGCTTGGGCATTGCTGATCCTGCCCTCATCCACCCAGCCGCGGACTTCGTCCAGCGCGCTCAGGTTGGCGGAGATGTCGGTGTGGCTGTAGTCGGTGCCGATCATCAGGTTATCTTCAGTTCCGAACTTCAGTAAAGACTCGATGTCGTCGATAGGGTCGATGGTGACGAACAACCGGTTGGCGCGAAACAATTCCGGTTCCAGTTCGAACAGGCGAGGCAACCGAGTCTGTTGACCGCGCAGCGTTTGGCGTTTTACCGCTCCCAACTGGGAGATCGTATAGGGAATCCAGGAGGCCCCCGACTCAATGAGCCCAAAGCGAAGTTTCGGAAACTTCTTCGGAACACCGGAGCTCACCAGCTCGGTGAAGGAGTACATGATCGGGAAGCCCCTGTCCCATTCGTGCCCCGGCAGCGGATGGCCGGTGTGGATGCACAGAGGCAGGTCGAGCGCACTGGCTTCCTCGTAAATTGGAAAAAAGTGCGGGTCGGTTACTTTCCTGTCGAGGTCGAATCCGCGCTTGAAGATGCCGCAGGCGCCGTGCTCTTTCGCCCAACGCAGCTCCTCGACAGCCTTGTCGGGACGAAGCAGCGGCAACACTGCCGCCCATCGTAGCCGCCCGCTTGTTTGCGCACATTTCTCGGCAAGCCAGCGGTTGTAGGTCGTGGCGAGCGCCCATTCGGCTTCCGCATTGCTAGTGTTGTAGCGGATGAAAAAAGTCGGGAAGATAACCTGCACGTCTACGCCCATCTTGTCCATGTGAGCGAGGCGGCCCCGCACGTCCTCGAGCTCTCGCATGACACGGGGAGGATGGTTGACTTCGTCGCGGATTGCGCGGTTCTGCAGCCTGCCTTCAACCACCCAGCAGCGGCTGTTCGTCGGGTTATAGCCGGCTCGTTTGGCCTCATCGAGCGGCATCGCAATCGTCACGGGTATGTACTTCGCGTAGGTCGTACCCTCCAACTTTTTCCAGGTGGCTTCGGACTCGTCGACGTGCGTATCCGCATCAATCATTGGCATAAGGATATCTCCTGTTCGCCATACTAAATGTGAATAAAATCGTTCAAAGTTCAAGGGTTCAAAAAGTTCAAGGCCAAGTCTGAGACATAGAAGCAACTCGCACCCATTGCTCGCCGTCGTCGTCGAGCCGTCGTGATTGTGTTCGTGAGGCGTGTTTGTCGATACGACTTCGCGCAGAGAATTCGTGCCTTTTCCCCCGTGCGCGTTTAGTCAAACACCCTGTTTCTTCAAGCTCGCGTCTTCGGATTTCAACTTTGAACCTTGAACATGAAACCTTGAACACTTTGCGACCGCTGACGCAACTTGATCGCTCGCAGGCTTTAGGGATAAACGTTTGTGTTCCGCTAGTCTAGATTCTTGGAAGGGGCACTCATATGTCAGCTATGCAGTCGCAAACCGCTGTTGTTACCGACATACGAAAGATTGAAATGCGTCAATTTGCGGTTCCCGAGCCAGCGCAAAACGATGCTGGCTCAATCGCCTCCCACGAATTCGTGTTCGTGTGCGCGCGGATTTCACGGTGCCGTTTCACGGACACGATCACGGTCCATGCGCGCCTCGCCTCTGAGATCTTTTTGAGCAGCCTGACCATTTGCGGATTGACGCACACGGTGGCTTTGCCTACTTTACGCAAAGCTATGCAAATTGTCTGCGGTGATCAGACAATTTAATGTCGTTCAGAGGGGTACCTATGAAGATCAGTTTCACATTGACATTTGCCATGCTGGCTGCCCTTTGCTTCACGAATTCGGCAATTGGCCAAGCTCAAACGAAAGATCGCGCCAAGCTCATCGAGGATGCAAAGAAAGAAGGCAAGGTTATGGTCTACGTCTCCTCCAACGCTTCGGACGCCAGAGCTCTGGGGGCCGTATTCGAGAAAAAATATCCATTCGTCAACATGGAGTTCTATAGCTCAGGAAAGGACGCGCTCTTGGCACGCTACATGCTCGAAGCACGCACCGGCACCTATCTTGCCGATGTTTATCAATCCAGCATATTTCCCATTATGAACCTGGTGGAGAAAGGACTGCTAGCAAAGTACTACTCGCCGGAGCGAGAAGGTTACATCGAAGCGTTGCGCGACAAGGACGGCTATTGGCACGCCACGTATTTGAATGCCGTGACCATGGCGTATAACTCACGGATGTTGAAGCCCGATGACGTGCCGAACAGTTACCAGGAACTGCTGCAACCGAAGTGGAGGGGAAAAATGGGCTTTGTGCTCAGCCATACCGAGTGGTATTTCGCGATGCTCCAGTCGATGGGCGAGGAAAAGGGGCGACAATACATGGAGGCGCTCAGCAAGCAAAATATTCACTCCCGAATCGGCAGCTCGCTCATGAACCAGCTTATGATGGCCGGGGAGTTTCCTTTATTGATCTCCCAGTATCCGACGGGCGTTGAAGAGCTCAAAAAAACCGGCGCGCCCATCGATTGGGTACCGCTGGACCCCTGGTTCGTTTACCCCATCGGCATCGCCGTCACTGCTGAGAACTCCCATCCCGCCGCGGCGCGGCTTTACGTCGACTTCATTCTCTCCGAAGAAGGACAAACGTCAATGCGTCGACTCAGCCGCATCCCAGCCCGCAAGGACGTCCTGCCGAACCCGCCGCGACTCATGCAAGGCCGCAAGCTCTTCGTCATCAAACCGGCGTCGAGCGCCATTTACAACAAGTATAACGCCGAGATGTTGCGCTATTTTCGCTGAAGCTTCGGGAACAGCGCTAGTTGGATTTCGACGGAGGTCACAGAGGCGAATCTTTGACTCTTGACGTTTCTCATCGCTGGACGCTTCCCGGAGCTCATGAGAGCGAGTCTGAAGGCTGGAACCATTCCCATCGCATACGGCGGCGACGCACAATGTAGGACGTGATTCGTCGACGGGTTAGATGACGAGCCCTTCACTTAGGGAATCTCTGCGCAGCGCGTGATCGCGCCTGGGCAGCCTCTTCTGTGCGGTTCCTCGGTGCTGCGTTCGTCTCGAGCGAGCTAAGAAGTTTACTGGAGACGGCTGCTATCTCATCAACGGCAGCAAGGAACGCAACTTCGTTGGCTTTCGACGGCTTGTTAAAGCCGCTGACCTTTCTCACGAACTGTAATGAGGCCGCACGAATCTCTTCCTCCCTCACAGGCGGTTCGAAGTTGAAGAGAGTCTTAATGTTTCTACACATAACCGTTACCTCGATGTTTCAAAGCCGTCTAACGCCTCGGTCATGAGCCGCGCGCGAACGCGCCTCGATTCCATGCCCTTCTCAGGCAGCGATTGTTCGCTTCCATTACTTGTAGGCTACGCCGGCACTCGCAGAGCCCCGCCAACGGATTACCTCGGTCCTGCTGAAGCCAACCTCGCGACACCACCCGAAAAAATCAGCGGCAGTGAAGTCGAACGCGTCGCCGCCAGGGCTATGTACGCAACTATGGACTGACCAGGATCGATGAAATATCGACGAAGAGAGGATTTGCCGGGTAACGCGATCGCCTGTGCCGACGCGTCGCGTAGTGAGCGCGATGTCAAGGCTTAGTGACGTCAATGCCTTTGCCATAATCTCCTCCCTCGGCTGTTGTATATACAGATATATTAACGGTGTAATACACCGGTCAACGCGCCTCTGCTGGTTGTTAAAAAGAACAAAAAAGCCCCAACCTCTTTCGAAGTTGGGGCTTTCAATTTAAATCCGGCAGCGTCCTACTCTTCCATACGGCGACCGTATAGTACCATCGGCGCTGGAGGGCTTAACGGCCGAGTTCGGGATGGGATCGGGTGTGACACCTCCGCTATCGCCACCGGAAATTTTCGAGATGTTCTCTCACAACTGAATACGGGCACAACGAATTAACGCGGAGTCGCATTAGTAAATATGGTCAAGCCGCACGACCAATTAGTACCGGTTAGCTTCAATCATTACTGACCTTCCACATCCGGCCTATCAACCTCGTAGTCTACGAGGGGTCTTTAGAGGCCTTACGGCCTGGGATACCTTATCTTGGAGGGGGCTTCCCGCTTATATGCTTTCAGCGGTTATCCCGTCCGCACATAGCTACCCGGCGATGCCACTGGCGTGACAACCGGAACACTAGCGGTGCGTTCTTCTCGGTCCTCTCGTACTAGAGAAAACTCTCCTCAAGTATCCTGCGCCCACGGCGGATAGGGAC
>VBKY01000408.1 GCA_005879255.1 Deltaproteobacteria bacterium | reverse complement strand
CGAGATGTGGGACGAGCAGGATGGATTTTTTTACGATCTGCTGCGGCTCCCCGATCGCAACGCTATGCGATTGAAGGTCAGATCCATGGTCGGCCTGCTGCCACTGTGCGCGTCCACCGTGTTTGAGGCGGATTTTACCGTGCGCTACCCCAAGCTGGTGGAAATGATCGCGCTTTTTCGCAAGCGCCATCCCGAGCTGGCTTCCCATGTTGCGCCGACCGATGCCGGTTTCGTCGGCTATAAGGAACGGCGGCTGTTATCTATCGTGAACAAAAAAAAGCTCGAGCGAGTGCTGGCCTACCTGCTCGATGAGAAGGAGTTTCTCGAGCCATACGGCATTCGGTCGCTGTCCCGCTATCACCTGGAGCACCCGTTTGTTTTTCGAGCAGGTGGTCAGGAGTACAAAGTTCAATACCTGCCGGCGGAATCGAATACCGGCATGTTCGGCGGCAACTCCAACTGGCGCGGTCCGGTATGGATGCCGGTCAATACGCTGATCGTCCGCGCATTGATGAACCTGTACGCATTCTACGGCGACGAGTTCAAGGTGGAATGCCCGACTGGATCAGGCCGCCAGCTAACGCTGTTCGAAGTGGCCCGGGAAATCGTGCGTCGATTGGCGGGGATTTTGTTGCGCGACCCCAAGGGACGTCGGCCGGTCTACGGCGGCAGCGTCAAGTTCCAGGAAGATCCGCACTGGCGCGACCTTATTCTATTTTACGAGTATTTCCACGGTGACAACGGCGCCGGCCTCGGTGCCAGCCATCAGACCGGATGGACCGGTCTAATCGCTCTCCTGATTGATTTGTTCGCGCGTGTCGATGCCAAGTCCGTTCTGGAGACCGAACGCGGTCGCGTGCTGCACAAGGTTATCCATGAGCAGGTAGCCGGGGAAGGAACAGCTGCCGAGGACGGAATTTCGAGCGCAAGGTAGATCGCACACGGCCATGCCGTCCTACAATGGACATCGCGGCCGGAGAGGACTCTGGGCATAAGTGACAATTAGCCTACGTTCTCGCGTGATACGACTATCGCCATTGGACTAAAGTCCAATACTCGGGCACGCCGGCGGTTTGATAGAGGTCGGCTGATAGTCAACGAACGAGAAGGTGGGGTAATTCGTCATGCTCGCCATAAGGACAAGTAGCAATCTCACTCACGTATCGATAGTCAAATTTTTCGGGCTGATTGTATTGGCGCTCTTGATGTTCGCCTCGAGTGCTACTGCCGAGGGGCCGAAGGAGCAACTGCAAGATACCATCGACGGCATCATCAGAGTTCTGAGGACCATCCGAACTCCCGCGGACATCGATAGAAATAAGAACGCAATCCGGCAGCTTCTTCTGACCCGGTTCGACTTTGCCGCAATGGCGCAGCGGTCCCTGGGCAATCGCTGGTACGATCTGAGGGGCAACCAGCAAGAATTTGTATCGGTGTTCACCGACTTTGTCGAACATGGATACATGAGCACCCTCGGGTCGTACCGAGGTGAAAAAGTCGTATACGACCAAGACCGGGTCAATGGAGAATCTGCCGAAGTGGACACGCGAGTTGTCGGCGGGGAGGGAGCGCCGATCAAAATCGGCTACAAGCTCCATCTCACCGGGAAAGAGTGGATGGTCTACGATGCGGTCATCGATGACGTCAGCGTCGTTGCCAATTATCGTTCTCAGTTCGCCAGGATTCTTTATAGGTCCTCATTGGAGGAATTGATTCAAGACCTTCGAGCCAAAGCATCCGGTAGTTAGGGCTGTCGCGCGTACCTCGAGGTAAATAGCTTCAACAGAGGTTCAATGCCCGTCAAAAAATTGCCATCCGGTTCCGGCAAGTTGCCTTTCACATTTAAAGAGCCTCGCAAATCACGATACGTGAACGGAGACGACACATGAGTAAAATGATCCTGGTACTGATCTTTTGCCTGCATGCCTCGATGGCTTGGGCTTTCACCATCGCCACAGGGAATTTACCTGCGAACTAGCGTCGGGAAGTCTCAGTACAGTTGGGCCGCAGCCGAAACCAAGACTTATGCGGTACCGGCTTCGATTATGGGGTTGGACAAGCGAGATGAAAAGCACGCGGCTCAGATGCAACAGTTAGTATTCGCCATTTTGAATTCGGCCGACTATCTTAAGGCCAACGGTCATCCCAAATGGAAGAGTTCCATTATTCAAACTTATTTTGTGTACCGCGGTTATGAGCCGACCAATCAGGTGATCCAGACTTTCAATTTTGTCGACAGCCGGGGATACAAAATCACCAAGAAGTAAACGCGCTCAGGAGTTTTTTCAGAGACGTTGGAGAAATTCAATGTTAGCCCTCGACAGCTGGCGCCGCCACTTTCGCTTTTCTGTACGACCTAAGCGTCTGCTCGCCCGAGCCCTGCATGCAGCCGGGCTTCTCGTCGGATTACTGATCTCCGGCGCGCAGGCAGACGCTTCCAACGACACACGGGAAGTCCAACTGGCCGCTGCCTTTGAATTGCCTCAGTTGCCGAAAGTTCCCGGACTTCCTTCGCTGACGGGGCCGTCGGCGGACTGGCGGCAATTTGATTCGTTTTTCACGTTTGTCGTAAAGCGCTTCGGTGACGACGTGCCGGCGAACCTGAAAGACCCCTTGGGAGACGCCTTCCTAGATTCACGTTACGAGCTAACCAGCGCCGTCGCGCCCGGCAAAGGCGGCAATCCCGTGCCGGAGTTGTTTATCAACGGCTGGAAAAGATTGTCGCCGATTATGAATCAGGCATTGCCAGCGTTACCGAAACAAACCGCTAGTTTGTATTCAACTTTCATCGGCGCGGCGGACAAGCTGGCCTTAACCGGAGGCGCCGGCCTTAATCTGACTCCGGATGCTTTGAAAGGAATGGCTAAACTGATCGCGCCAAGCAGTACGACGGATCCCCTCGCGTACAGCACCAATGTGAGTCAGAGCCGGTTGGATCACCGTTTCTTGCCCGAACGAGAACTCGCAACTGCTATTTCTTTTTGGTTTGGTCGTGCTGCGCTGGCGGCAGAACCGGCGGCAAGCGACCTAAACCAAATGTTGCCTGACCCAAAGGATCTGCAGCGCTACCTCACGGCGGTCAGGAACATGCTGGCAGAGTTGAGCGACAAGATTGCGACTAAATCCAAGTTAAGTGATGAGCGCAAGCCGATTTATCGCCAGATTGTTTTCACCGCGGCCTGGCAGGAAAGCTGCTGGCGCCAGTATGTCAAGAAAGGGACCCCACTAGCTTCGGCCACGGGCGATCTTGGTCTGATGCAAGTCAATCGCAACACTTGGCGCGGTGTTTATGATCTCAAAGGACTGGGCGGCGATATCAATTACAACAGCAACGCCGGCGGAGAAATTCTACTCCATTACTTAACAAAACATGCCATACGCAAAAATGAGGAAAAGCAAGCGGCGGGAAATTTGGCTCGGGCAACTTATTCCGCTTACAATGGCGGCCCCGGCGCGCTGGGACGCTACCGGGGAGTGCGCCAAAGTCCAACGTGGAAAAAAGTCGACGAAGCGTTCTGGGAGAAATTCCAGGTGGTGAGCGCAGGCAACGAAATGGCGGTGAAAACCTGCTACGAGAAATAAGCGATTCCTTTCGTCGTCGTCAAGTCCTAGCGCGCAGACCGTGATCACTCGCCGTTAGTCCTTGCTGTATCAAATTCAACGCACGCGTTTGACAGACCGAGTTGTCGCGAAAGCTAGACCGCATTGCTGAGCTGGGTTTTAACAGCGTTTGTTGTTCAACCAAGACGACCAGTTGTGCTCGGTCGCAAAATTTTTCTGAAATTGCGCCGCCGCACTCGTGTAGAACGACAGAGTCAAAGAGGACTCCCGGTGACTGCTCCAACACCCAAGGAAATCGCCAAGCGATTTACCGCTTATTACCAGCCGATCGTTGATTTGAACACCGGCGCCGTCGCGGGTTTCGAGGCGCTGGCGCGCGTTGTTGAGTCCGATGGTTCGGTAAAAACCGCCGGCGCGGTCATCGAAAATATCGAGCGGCGATCCGACACACTCAAAGCGCTGATCCGAACCATTTTGGCAGCCATCCGACGCGACATGGTTCCGCTATTCCATCGACATCAGCATTTTTACGTCAGCGTGAATATTCCGCCCGTGATATTGGGCCGCGGCCAGGTTTTGCCGATCATCGAGGAACTGGGGCTAACGCCCTATCTCAGTAGGATTGCCTGCGAGGTGACGGAGCGGCAAGCCTTAACTTCGGTCGGACGCACGGCGCTGGAGCGCGCGCAGCAGGTGGGCATGAGCGTCGCCATCGATGATTTTGGCACCGGACAGCGGCTTGATGCAAATCGTCGGTCTCGATTTTGATATCCTGAAAATTGATCATTCGTTGATCGAAACGGTGCTCACCAACCAAACCGCCGCTAGAATGTTGCGCGGCATTGTCGCGCTCGCCGCCGCGCTGCGTTTGCGCACTGTCGCTGAAGGAGTGGAAACTGGCGACGAGGCGTTTTTTCTTCGCGCCGCGGGCGTCGATTGCGGTCAAGGTTGGTTTTGGAGTAGAGCGGTGTCCGCGTCTGAAGCTTCCCGGATATTGAGTGAGGGTTATCCACTGGCAAACGCCCAAAAATCTGCATCGAAGAAATCTTGAAATGATTTGCGAGATGAGCGAAGCAGCGCAGACCGTTCCTCTTGTTCAGTCGCGATGTCGTTGAGACTATCCTGCATTACCGCTAAGCAAGCGGATCTGATCGTTATGGCGACCGAAGGCCGGCATGGAGTCGTCGATGCGCTACGCGGGAGCGTAACCGAGCGCGTCGTCCGCGACGCGCCGTGTCCAGTGCTAGCCGTGCCCGCGGCTTAAGCCTTGCGCGGATTCTGTCTTGTTGATCGCGCTGCAGCGAATAGCGCCTTACAAGCCGACTCGTCGCCGCCACCGTTTGCCTTTTCCAATCGTCCCATTTGCCTCTCGATCGATCGCCGTGTTGTTGGACTAAAGTCCAATAGATGGGTCTTTCGAGAACCGCGTATGCTTCCTGCGGGAAAGCTTGCAGCATGCGACTAGAGAACCGTCTTACTTCCAAATCGATTGTTGACGACAAGGCGAACTGGCCAGACGCGGTCTTCACACCTTAATGGCAGCGGCCCGATATTCCAACGGAGACCTTATGCAACGACTGACTCTGATGATGGCTGTGGTTTTCGTGACGCTGCTGGGGGCACCAACGCCATCGATGGTCTCACACTCCCAAGCGGCTACAACTGCGAATGTTTCGGCAACTGACCCATCCGGAATCGATGCATTAGAATATGAACGCGCGGCGGTAACACTCGATGGTCGGGTGCTATTTCAAGTGCGCGGGTTGCCGGCCTATCCGGCCAATGAGCGCGCGAAGACGATAAGGCAGCGAATCGAGGAGATCGCGGACGATTCATCCGTGTCCGTCGATTCGCTACGAATGGTCGATATGGAAGACCGTACGAGAATCGCGGCTGGCGACCGTCTCGTGGCGGGCTTTATAGATGCCGATGGCACGGCCGAGGGTGTTCCGCGACAGCTCTTGGCCGAAAGGGCGACAATAAAAATCAAGCAGGCGATCGCTTCCTACCGCAATGACCGCAGTCCGCGCGTCCTGCTGATCCATGCCTCCTACGCGCTTGGCGCCACGGCGTTATTGGCACTTGTGCTGTTTGTCGTGCGCGGCGTATTCCGTAAGCTCGATGCCCTCGCCGAAAGCCGCCTGAGATCCCGAATCGAGGCGTTTGAAACCCAGTCGTACCAGATCGTTCAGGCGCGACAACTGAGAAAAGCGCTGAATGGAACTCTCAAAGGGCTGTATCTGTCCGCGCTCTTGGCCCTGGGCTATCTGTATCTAAACTTTGTGCTCAACCTTTATCCGTGGACGCGGCCGCTTGCGGCCCGCCTATTGGCGATACTTTTGGATCCGCTGCAGGCCATGGGCTTGGGAGTGATCGAGAGCCTGCCGGGTATCGCGTTTGTCGCGGTCGTGGTGATCGTCACGCGCTATGTCCTGAGACTGATGCGGCTGTACTTCGAGAGCATCGATCGCGGCACCGTCACGCTTGTCCGCTTTGACCGTGAATGGGCCTTGCCGACGTACAGGATCGCGCGGCTGCTCGCCATCGCTTTTGCGGTGGTGGTGGCCTACCCCTATATCCCCGGTTCGAGCTCGGAAGCGTTCAAGGGCGTCTCGATCTTTCTCGGCGTGGTCTTTTCGTTGGGGTCCTCTTCGGTCATCGCCAACCTGATAGCGGGCTATGCCATGATCTACCGGCGCGCCTTCAGGGTGGGTGACCGCATCAGTATCGACAATGTCGCCGGTGACGTGGTTGAAAGGCGGCTCATGGTGACGCACCTGCGCACGATCAAAAACGAGGAAATCATCGTGCCGAATTCAACGATAATCAACAATAATATCATCAACTACAGCACGCTGGCTCACACCCGCGGGCTGATTCTTCACACGACCGTCGGCATCGGGTACGAAACCCCCTGGCGGCAGGTCGAGGCGATGCTACGGCTCGCCGCCGAGCGCACTTCCGGACTGCTCAAGGAGCCCGCGCCATTCATCCTGCAGAAGTCGCTGGGGGACTTTGCGGTGACTTACGGGCTCAACGCCTATTGCGACGACGCGCAGAGGATGGCGTCGCTTTATACCGCCATGCACCAGAATATCCTGGATGTTTTTAACGAGCACGGCGTGCAGATCATGACACCGGCTTATGAAGGCGATCCGGAAAAGCCCAAGGTAGTTCCAAAGGATCAATGGTACCAAGCGCCGGCGACACCCGCCGACGCATCGGCGCGTGACGGCGAAAAACCATGAGCGCTATCCCAGGATTCAAGTAGTGGAAACTCGGTCTTCACTTGAGCAGCATCTCTGGCTCTTCTCGCGCCGTGCGGATTTTTGGTTTGCTTGCGGTGGAGCTTCAGTCGGAGTGCTGGCGTCGACCCTGCTAGTGTTCCTGCACGGCGACCGTGAACTCGACGCGGTGGACTTAGTGTTATCCGAGTTCCATCTCGGAGCGACCTACGATGCTGTTTTGCGGCGGAGGCTCTGGCGTAACCGCCAGGTCGACGTGGTTTGGATCCCTCTGGTGATCCTGGCGTTGACCTATGCCTTGTCGATGAGCGGCCAAACCATTTTGCTCACATCGATCGCCATGTACGCTGCCGTCTGGCACAGAGGGCGACAGAGTCTAGGGGTGGCCCGCTTTTACCAGGGTGGGATGGGCGGGCCGGTGTCGCGGGCGCACGATGTTTTGTTCCGCGGAGCCATCTATCTGCCCATGTTGGCAGCCATGCTCGCCTATTCCCATCTGGCGCCGACCGAATATGATGGCGAACCCTATGTCGCTCTGAGCATCGGCGCAGAAATGACTTCTACCGTGGCCATTGCCGCGGCGCTCTGGGTGATTGCTTATCTTGCCTGGACGGTATGGCACAACTCTGGCGTGCGACTGATCGATACGACACAACATGCGCGGAGGGAAGTTCACCCAGGCGAGTGGTGGGTGGTTCTTGCGCATGCCGTTGCTTTTGGCAGCGGTTACTTGCTCGGCGCATCGAATGCTTCGTTTTTGTTCGTTCTCGCCGTGCACCATGAAGTGCAATATCTCTATTTCACCTACGCCATCGCCCGGCGTTCAGGAAATCTTCACGGAATGGAAAAACTTGGTCTGGACTTTGTAACCGAAGAGAATGATTCGAAAGCCTCAGTCAACGCTGGCCGCGTGCTACGAAGTGAGGCAAAGTTCGCCGCTTCATTCCTCCTGTGGCCGGTTATCGCTTTCATAGGAGCAATGGCCGGTGGTTGGTTCGCAATTCCACGACTGGCGCCGCTAGGTGTCGGCGGCCTCTTCTGTCATTACTGGCTCGATGGGCGCATCTGGAACCGACGGTCGTTTCAGAACTGAGATGAAAACG
>VBKY01000407.1 GCA_005879255.1 Deltaproteobacteria bacterium | reverse complement strand
TAGAGCACCCCGCGACTACCTGGAGAAGAAGGAGCAAAGCGAAACAATGTCTGGACACTTGGCCTCTCCTTATTGAGGACTGCTTTATAACGGTTTACGGGTATCGTCAAGGAAAGTCGCGGTCTGGAGTTATCCACAACTTTATACTCGACAGCCGAACTGTTCGGCTACATACTTAAATTTGGAGAATTGTTGCGGGGGAAAGAGATGAACAGGCCCGGGCTCCTGGCTAGGGCGAGTAGGCATTTCTCATCTGATTTATCTGAGTGTCGCTCAGCCGGCGCCGATCATGCAGGCTTATCTGTGGGTGCGCGCGCTCGGCGAGTCGATGATTCGTGAGGCGAGAGTGACGGCAACGATTGTCCGTCCATGGTATGTTCTCGGTCGTGGTCGCCTGTGGCCCAAAGCGGTCGTACCGCTTTACAAGATTGCCGAAATGATTCCCGCAACCCGAGCCACTGCGGAACGTTTAGGTCTTGTGACCATCGCGCAGATGGTCAATGCGATTGTCTACGCGCTGGAGAATCCGCCCGCGCGGGGCCAGCGAAGAACCATCGACGTACCGGGAATTCGGCGCGCTCGCTTGTGAAAGATTTTTATGTCTCACCGCGCTCAGAATATTTTCGCGAAGCGTCCGCAAGGATTAGACCGCGAAGATTTCCTAACTCTTTTTGAAACTTCATCCATCAAGGTCGAACGAATCACCTCTCATTCTCACAGCAGCCCGCTGGGTTTTTGGTACGATCAAAACTGGGATGAGTGGGTGATTGTAATGCGCGGCAGCGCCACTTTAGAATTTGAAGGGAATGAAGTAGTTGAGCTTAAGCAAGGTGACTATGTAACAATCGCTAAGCATGTCAAACACCGGGTTGCCAATACGGCTCAGGAAACCGTCTGGCTCGCCGTTCACGGCAAATAAATAAGTATCGTGTTCAAGGTTCAACGTTCAAAGTTTAAGGTCTGAAGCCCAGCATACTGGGTTTTAACTCCAAAACATTGAACCTTGAACTTTGAAGCGCGTGTTACCGCGCGCTCGGTCGTGCCCAGGGCTTACCGAGGGCGCTATAAAACGCGCCCGAAACAAAAAACATCGCCGCTACGACCCAGAGCATTGGCTCGTAGGATTGCCAACGGTCCCAGATCGCCCCTGCAACCACCGGGCCGAGGACGCTGCCCCAGACATAAAACACACTCATGTAGCCGCGAATCTTCGCGAAGTGTTTGCGACCGAAGATATCGCCGACCATAGCCCAGGCCACCGGATAGGTGGCTTCGACAGTGGTGAAGAGCAGTATGAAAAGCCAGAGAAGCCCCAAGGAGCTGCCGAAGATGAGCAACAAAATGGAAACTCCGGCGGTGAAAAGAATGAACGATACCAGGCGCGGCTTATTGACATTGTCGGCGAGCCAGCCGAACAAGAGGGTGGAAATAAAACCAAGAAATGCAAAAGAGCTGAGCAGGAACGTCGCCTGCTGCTGGGTCATTCCTTTCCAAATCATCATCGGAATGAAGTGAGTCGATATCGCATGATACGAAGCGTTTCGCACCGCGGCGCCAAACACGAGCGCCCAAAAAGCGAAAGAGCGGATCGCTTGACTGGCGGTGACATCGACCTCGGTTATTCTCCGTGGCAGGGTGTTTTTATCCTCGGCGGGCAAGGCTGCGTGATCATCGCCGTCGGGCGCGAGTCCCATGCTCTCCGGCGAGCGGCGAATCGTTAGGCAGAGAGGAACACCGACTATCAAAAAAGTCAGCCCCGCGAGAGCAGCACCCCAACGCCAGCCCCACGAATGCACAATGAAGCTGAGCACCGGAGCAATCAGTACACCGCCGAGGCCGTAGGCGGCGCTGTTGATCGTCATGGCGCGGGCACGCAGGCGAATAAACCACGTGTTGGTCAGCGCCATCGGTGCGTGCATGAAACCGCCGGCGTGGGTCAGAGAAATCAAGCCAGTGTAAACGATTAGAAAGGTGACGTAGCTTTCAATTTGAGATAGCAACAGGTAGCCGGCCCCCATCGTCAAGACAGCGGCGAGCATGACCGGCCGCGGCCCATAGCGGTCGAGCAAGTGGCCGATGATCGGTCCTTCGATGGCACCCTCGGCGCGCGAGAGGGAAAACGCGAAAGAAGTCGCAGTTCGGGAGAGATTCAATTCCTGGCTGAGCGGCAAAAAGAAAACTGTGAAACCATAACTATGTAAGCCCGCGCCTAAAACGCGGACTGCCGCCGACGCTGCCACCATGCGCCAACCATAAAAAAGTCCTGTAAACTGACCGAGCATATGTCCCAGTTGTCGGTTCGGAAGTGGGATACGAGGCGGAGAATTTAGGATCGCCCATCACTGTATAAGAAAGCACTACAACAGCTGCGACGAATTGACAATCGGACTGCTGATGCAGAAAAAATTGTGACTGGAGACTCCCGGGCAGTGCGGCGCGCGGGAGAGCGCGGGAAGGATCCCGCTCCGCTTCACTCGGCGTTGTCGTCTGCGGCCTTGACACGCCGCTGGCGCACCGCCGTGGCTAAAATGTCGATAAGGCTGCGCGTGTCTTCCCAACCAATGCAGGCGTCGGTGATACTTTGGCCATAGACGAGTTCTTTGCCTGGGATCAGATCTTGACGTCCGGCTTTGAGATGGCTTTCGACCATGATGCCGAAGATCCGCGAATCACCCAACGCGATCTGCGCTGCCACGTCGTGGCCGACCTTTACCTGATTGGCCGGATCCTTGCCACTGTTGCCGTGGCTGCAATCGATCATGATGCGCGCTGGTATCGCGGCCTCAGCGAGATTTCTGGCCGCGGTGTCGACGCTGGCGTGGTCATAATTTGGCTGCTTGCCGCCGCGCAGGATGATGTGACAGTCCTCATTGCCCATGGTCGAAACAATCGCCGAGTGGCCGGCCTTGGTGACCGACAGGAAATGATGGGGCGCGTGCGCGGCGCGAATCGCATCGAGTGCGATTCTAACATTGCCGTCGGTGCCGTTCTTAAAACCGACCGGACAAGAAAGTCCCGAGGCAAGCTCGCGATGCACTTGGCTTTCTGTTGTGCGCGCGCCGATGGCACCCCATGACACCAGATCGGCGAGGTATTGCGGCGTGATCATGTCGAGAAACTCGCACCCTGAGGGCACACCGAACTCATTGAGCTCGAGCAGCAGATTGCGGCCGACGCGGAGTCCGTCGTTGATCTGAAAGCTGCCATCGAGATTGGGATCATTGATGAGCCCTTTCCAGCCAACTGTCGTGCGCGGTTTTTCAAAATAAACGCGCATTACGACTAACAGGTCATCCGCACATCGGTCTTTAGCCTCTTTGAGTCTCACGGCATATTCCTTAGCGGCCTTCACGTCGTGAATCGAGCACGGGCCCATGACAGCCAATAAACGGTCGTCCGCGCCGTGCAGGATCCGATGGATCGCCTGGCGCGTTTCATAAACCGTTTGGGCGGCTTTCTCTGTGATCGGAAAATCACCCAACAGACGCGCTGGAGGAAGTAGCTCTTTGATTTCTTTTATTCGAAGATCGTCAGTACGGTATTTCATCTGGACACTTCTTTAATCCGGGCATTATAGACCAAAATACCAAGAAATCTAATCAAGCCGAGACCAGACTG
This sequence comes from Deltaproteobacteria bacterium, assembly GCA_005879255.1. The sequence goes on along the minus strand of VBKY01000407.1, from coordinate 11,671 downwards.
AAGTCCGAGTTGGTCGCTATTTTTCGAGCGTTTCATGGGCGACGAGTGCTAAGAGGAATGCCGATAACACCAACAGCGGCGCGTATGCGAGGAAGGGCACGCCGGGATTGAACGTGTCAGCCAGGTAACCACCGAGCAGGGGGGCGCCGATGCCGCCGGTCTCGGCAATGGTTCGCCTGACCGCTTGCAGTCGGCCGCGCGCGCTCGCGGGAACAACATCGAAAGTTGATGTTGCCAAGGAACCGAGGGATAAGCCATTAGCGATGCCGAGGAACGAGATGAGCACGGCCAGCTGGAAGAAATTTTGGGCAAACGGTATCAGCAAAAAGGCGATCGCTGGAATACCGGTGCTAGGGACCGTCGCCCACTTTCTGCCGACCTTGTCGATGACGAAGCCCGCCGGGAAAATCATCGCGAACACCGATGCACCCGAAATGGTGAAGAGCATCCCCACTTCTTTGGGCGAGAGTCCGAGGTTGGAATTCGCGAGCAGCGGCAGCATGCTTTGGGTCGTCACCCGATGAACGAAGCTCGTCAATGTGGCGAAGACCAGGACGACGTAGGTCGCGCGAAGCTCAGGATGAATTTGATGAAACAACTCGCGCAGCCCGCGCAGCCTTTGCCAGAGCGCGCCGATTCTCCAGCTGGCTACACTTGTCGAACTCGACGCTGGATTTTGCGCGGGTCGGGTTTCTTGATGGGCTACGGTTACTCCCAAAAGTACGGATACCGCCGCGCATGCCGCATACGCAAAAAAGACGGCGCGAAAAGCGATCGTTTCAGTCAACAGACCGCCGATTAACGGACCTAGTGCTAATCCAACATTGTTGATGCCGTGAAAGCCGCTGAGCACTCGGCCTCTTTGTTGGGCGGGGACAAGATCGATCCCGGCAACTTCCCGGGCGATCACCCAAATGCTCTCACCAATGCCGAGCAAAAAGACCAAAACCAAGATCAAACTGAACCAGGGGATGAACCCTGCGAAGAGCGCTGCCGAATAAGCGATGGCAGGGCCGGTTGTTAGCGCCGCGCGGGTTCCCAAACGGTCGAGCACCACGCCGCTTATCGGCATTCCGGCGAACCGGCCGACGGCCAAGGCCGTGATCGTTTGCGCCGCCGTGCCGGGGCTGATGTCGAAAGATTTTGCCAGCACAGGAAGCGCCGGAACGATCATTGACCACATCCCGGCAAGTAGTGTGCTCGTATAAAGTGTGATGAGACCGCGGGCCGTCGGGCTGAGTTTGGAGAACCTAGTCATCGGCGAATTTTTACCAAGTCAGCGACGGGTTCCGTCGCGCTTTTTCCCCGTAAGCCGTACGCTGCTGACGAAGAACATCGCGAACCCAAGCCGAGCGGATTTACGCGTCGAAAATTCTTCCAGAGCATGTTAAAGAGACCAAGAGGAAGGATCGAATTAGACACGCCGAGAAAATCTTATGTGTCTACTTGCCACGCATTTCCACTGGGAGCAAGTTGCCGCTCGATGGCGTGCTGGTGATCGGGGACACTAATCAGCGAATCATCTAGCCGTTACTTCACTGACGGCCCTTTTGCGGCTGGAATTATTCCATGCGAACCATGCGTTTTTATATCGGCTTGTTTTTGATCAGCTTCGCGGTCTTGACGTTGGAGATTGTCCAGACACGGATACTTTCCGTCGTCGTCTGGTATCACCTGGCATTCCTGGTGATCAGTCTGGCGATGTTCGGTTTGACCGCCGGCGCCGTCTGGGTCTATCTCAAAGCCGCACGATTCACGGAAAAAACTCTGTCCTATGATCTTGGCTATTTTAGCGGCCTATTTGCATTTGCCACGGCGATTGGCCTCGCCGTGCAGATGACGCTCGCCCCGATAATCACCCGATTCTTTACGACGGTTTGGGTTTGGACCGAGCTTGCGCTCTGCTTGTCCGTGCCGTTTTTCTTCGCCGGTGTGGTCATCAGTCTCGCGCTGACGCGCAGCCCATTTCCAATTGCGCGGGTTTACGGTGTCGATCTGCTTGGGGCTGCGAGCGGTTCCGTCGGCGCATTGTTGCTGTTGAATGTAACGGATGGACCTTCGGCCGTCCTGTGTATAGCGGTTATTGCGTCGGTAGGGGCCATAGCGTTTTCATTTTCTAAGATTGGCGAACTGCCCGAGATCAAACCGGCGCTCCATGAGTGGCTTTGGAATCGTCAGTGGATTTTTCTTTTGCTCCTTGTGGCCGCTGTCATTAATCCGTTTCTCGAACATGGTCTTCAGCCCATCGCCGTCAAGGGAAAGTTTGAATTTCCTGGCACTCACGCGCTGCGCCAGTGGAATTCCTTCTCTCGGGTGGACGTCAGCCCTGTTTTCAGAGGCTTGCCGATCATGTGGGGACCGTCTCCCAAGATGTTTGAGAAGCGCTGGATCGCTGACCAAGTGGATCTGTTCATCGATGGCGACGCGGGCACCACTGCGTATCGGTTCGACGGAAATTTCGAGAATGTGGAATTTCTAAAGTACGACGTTACCAACCTTGCCTATTTTCTTCCCGGGCGCGAACGCGGTCTGGTCATCGGAGTAGGCGGCGGTCGGGATGTTCTATCGGCAGCGCTTTTTGGTCTCAAGGAGATCACGGCGGTTGAGCTAAACCCGATACTTGTAGATCTTCAGTTGCAGGATGCGGGTCTGCTCCACTTCACAAACCTTGCGGCGATTCCCGGCGTTCGCTTTGTCGCCGACGAAGGGAGAAGCTGGTTGGCGCGCAGCCGGGAGTCCTTCGATGTCATCCAGATGAGCTTGGTCGACACTTGGGCGGCGACGGGCGCGGGCGCTTTTACTCTGAGTGAAAACGGCCTCTACACGGTTGATGCGTGGAAGCTATTTTTGAGTCGATTGACTCCGAAAGGAGTTTTGACCGTCAGCCGGTGGTACGACCCCGCCACTCCCGATGAAACGGGAAGGACCGTCAGCTTGGCGGTGGGAACCTTGATGGAAATGGGGGTGCGCGAACCGCGCCGACATTTGTTTCTTGCCGCGCAAAAGCGCATCGCTACTCTCGTCATGGCGAAATCACCGCTGTCGGCGAGCGACGTCGAAGCGCTGGAGAAGGCTGCGGCATTTTACGAGCATGAAGTGTTGATTAGTCCCAGCCGCGATCCGGCATCGAAGGCGCTCTCGCGGATCGTCAACGCGGCGGACGCAAAGTCGCTCTATGCGTTCACTTCCAACCTTGCCTTTGACCTGACTCCGCCGACCGATGAGCGGCCGTTTTTTTTCAACCAGCTGCCTCTTTCGCGGCCATGGCAAGCGCTGGAGTTTGCGCGCGGCGCTCTGGCAAGCACGTCTGAAGGCGGTGGCGTCAGGCGGGGAAATCTTGTGGCCACCGCCACCTTGCTCATTCTTTTCTCAATAGCGTTCTTTCTCGTCGCGGCAGCGCTAATTATTCCACTTCGCTCGGCGTTGAAAGACGTCGGCAGCCGGCTCGTGACCACCGGCACGCTTTACTTTTCGTTAATTGGGATTGGTTTTATGACGGTGGAAATCGGACTCTTGCAGCGCATGAGCATCTTCCTCGGCCATCCGGTTTACTCGCTGAGCGTGCTTCTCTTTACCCTCATATTGTCGACGGGCATCGGCAGTTTTCTTTGCGACAAGCTGTTCCTCAGCAGTAGCGCGAGGCTCGTTGCCTGGGGAATTGCCACCGGCGTTTACCTAAGCGGGTTGGCGTTTTGTTTGGGTCCGGTATTCGGCGCATTTCATGATGCCGTTCTGTTGGCGAGAATCGGTCTTTGTGTGCTGTTTATCGCCCCGGCCGGAATTTTAATGGGCTTTGGCTTTCCTAGCGGCATGCGGTTGATTTCATTAATCGATCCCAAGCCGACGGCATGGTTTTGGGGAATCAACGGCGCCGCGGGCGTGCTCGCTTCCATTGGTTCGGTTGTGCTCAGCATCGCGCTGGGGATTAAGGCGACGCTCATACTAGGAGCGCTATGTTATTTTCTATTGATTCCGGCCTCGTTGGCGTTGCTGCGGCCTCAAACGATTACCGCGCGAAAAAAACCGCACCAAACTCAAGTGGCATCCCGCAAGACCGCCAAATCATCTACCGCTCGTCCACGCTAATTTCCGACTGCGAAAAAATATTTCTTGCCGCCAAAGGCTATGCCTGAAACGAAGGGATGAGATCAAAACTCTGCGTTTCCCGGCGTGCGTGGAAAGGGAATCACGTCGCGGATGTTTTTGAGACCGGTGAGATACATCATCATACGCTCCAGCCCGAGGCCGAAGCCGGAGTGGGGCACGGAACCGAAGCGGCGCAGGTCGAAATACCACCAGTATGGTTTTTCATCCAGTCCGACATCGCGCAGCCGTCGCAAAAGCACATCATGGCGTTCTTCGCGCTGGCTGCCGCCGATGATTTCGCCGACTCGTGGCACCAGCACGTCCATCGCGCGCACGGTTTTGTCGTCGTCGTTAACTCGCATATAGAACGCCTTGATGTCCTTCGGATAATCAGTGACGATGACGGGTTTCTTGAACACTTCTTCGGACAGAAATCGCTCGTGCTCGGTTTGCAAATCGTTGCCCCATTTGACGGGAAATTCCCAAGTTCTGCCCGACTTCTCCAATTCTTGAACCGCGTCGGTATAGGTGATGTGGCCAAAGTTCGATTCGGCGACGTGTTCCAAGGTGGCAAGCACGGATTTCTCGATGAACTGATTGAAAAACTCCAGATCTTCGCGGCAATGATCGAGCACGTAACGAATCGTGTATTTCAAAAACTCCTCGGCTAATTGCATATTGTCTGGCAACTCATAAAAGGCCATCTCCGGTTCGATCATCCAAAACTCCGCCAGGTGACGCGGCGTGTTGCTGTTCTCGGCGCGAAACGTCGGGCCGAAGGTGTATACCTTGGAAAAAGCCAGTGCAAAGATTTCGCCCTCGAGTTGGCCGCTCACAGTGAGATAAGCGGGCTTGCCGAAAAAGTCCTGCTGCCAATCGACTTTGCCCTCCGGAGTGCGCGCCGTTTGCTGTAGATTCAATGTTGTCACGCTAAACATCTGTCCGGCGCCTTCACAATCCGACGTGGTAATGATCGGTGTTTGTACGTAAATAAAGTCCCGCTCTTGAAAAAAAGTATGGATCGCATGGGTCAGCGCGTTACGCACGCGGAAGGCCGCGCCGAAGGTGTTGCTGCGCACGCGCAGATGGGAAATCTCGCGGAGAAATTCGAGCGTGTGTCCCTTCTTTTGTAGCGGATAGGTCGCCGGATCGGCGGTGCCGTAGACGTGTATCGACGTGACCTTCAGCTCAACGGCCTGTCCCTTCGCCGGCGACTCGACCAACAATCCAGTGGCGGCAACGCTGCTGCCGGTTGTGACTTGCTTCAAAGTCTCGTCGGGAACGACGCCCGCATCCACGACTAGTTGTATGCTCTTAAAGCGAGAGCCGTCATTCAATTCGATGAAAGTAATGCCCTTGGAGTCGCGCCGCGAGCGTACCCATCCGCGCAGCGTAATTTCACTACCTGTCGCAAGCTGAAAGGCGTTTCTTATCGAAACTACATTGACTGCCATCAATTCAAGTATCGGAGCTTTGGGGAAAATGTCAAACCGAGATCATCGCTGGCGCGAGCACGAGGGATGAGGTGTGGCCGACAGGATCATTTTTTAGCTGCGGTCCGCTCCGTGGGTTCGATCTCTTTGTAATAAAGCGTGTAGTCGTCGCTGACTCGCAAGGTACGCAGGTTCATTTTCGGCAAATCAGAATTTGATTCTGGAAAATAAGGGTCGGCGAGAAAAACAATACGCTCCGTGCCCGGAGGAATTTCGACTTGTTCCGAAAGGGTCGTCTGGCCATTGTGGGCGCCGAAAACGTACCAATTTTGCCCGCGAAGGTTACTTTGCTGGTCTGCGAGATAGACCAGGTACTCCGGTAGGTAGTATTGGGTGTGACGGTAACCTGAAAATGTGGATCTTTGGCGTCCTAAAATTACTGTGCCTTGGCTGGGAAAATTATTCCTGATGCCCGAAAAGATCGACGCGAGCAAACGCTCGTGGGTTCGCAGTGCCGACACGGAGAAACCGCTGCTAGCGAGACAAAATACAACGCTGTTGGCGACCACGATTAATGCCAAAATGAAAGTCGGCGCGTGCACTCCGGCAAGTGTGGAAAAACCGGTCAGTTTCTTTAGAGCCTCTAGCGCTTGTCGCACGGCGGGGGGAGTCAGCAACAAAAAGGCCGGCACTATCACGAGACCGTAGGAGTATTTGTAGGGAGGGATAAAGACGAGACTAAAGAATAGCAATGCGGGGGCTAACCATAAAGCAAAAAATAGTAGTTTATTTCCCGCCAATTCCCGCCATTCCCCGGTTCGGAAAAGAGCGTAGGCGCTGAATAGCAAAAAAATCGTGCCTATGCCGAGGCCGTAGGATAGAAAACCGAGCAAAGTGAGAAGCGTATCAAACGGCGATGACAACTCCGAGTGCCAAATCGATTGGGGAGCGTTGTTATACTGCCATAGTTCCGAAAGGGCTGAAAAATATCGCGCGCTGCCTGCCGTGGCAACCAACATCGGTACGAACCACAACATGAGTGTCAGGATCAGCAGCAGTGAAGCTATTGCAAAAGTCCGCCAATCGGCTTTCGCGAAACCGAGCAACCAGAGCGGACCCAGAAATACCAAGAGGTCTTGACGGAATCCTGCCGCAAAAATCCAGCGGCCCGGTTCGTTGAGCAAGCGCCAGGCGAAAAGACCGATTAGACTTGCGAAGCATGCGGCGACAACATAGGTCAGTGCAACTTCGCCAAAGAACCAAAACAATGGACTGGTTGCAGTGAGAAGTGCCGCCCACCAACCTTCTCGACGGCCAAAGATCGCGCTGCCGAGGTTGTAAATGACGGCAACGGTTAGAGCGCTGGCAACAATGCTGATCCATACGAGGCTTACATTAGCGTCTCGAACAAAGTAATTGATCAATCGCGCGGTATAAACGTAGAGAAAATAACCAGGCGGGTGAGGTTGATTCAGATACACGTCGTAATCGCGCATCCCTAGGGCGAACTGCACAGAATCGTGATCGTAAAGGAAATGGCTGCGGAACGGCAGACGAGTGAGTAGCGTCAAAAAGAAAAAAATTAGCGTCTGAAAGCGCCAATTGTCATCCGTGTTCACCAGCCGGTGATGGAAGTAGCTAACAAGCCGGTTTCCCATTTTACAGTCGGTCCCTTGATCTGTCGTGAGGAGAAATTGTAAGCCGCTAGAGGTACTAGGTCAAAGGCGCCGTTTGCAAGCTTCTTGCGCAGCCAGTTTTTATCGATCGCTAGAATGGCCGTCGGCTTTTCGTAAGAAACTGGCGTTCATAAAGAGATTGAAGCTCGGCGAGTGTCGTGATCTGTGCCGGGCCTTTGTCGTCGCGGATTCTTGTGATGCGCGCAAAACGCAGTGCGAACCCCGAGCTGTACTGTGGGCTACGCTGTATTTCATTGTAAGTGACCTCGACGACAACCTCGGGCCGTACGGCGACTGTATAGCCGTCATCACTCAACTGAAGCGACTGCATCCTGGCAGTCATCTCGACAAACTGCTTATCGGTGAGACCCTTAAAAGTTTTGCCCACCGGGGCGTATCCTCCGGCGTTATCGGCAACGGCAAGATGATAATTAGAGAGCCAGCCGCGTCTTCTTCCCGAACCTCTGTCGGCGGCTAAGATCACGCAATCGATGCTTTCTGCCAGTTTCACTTTGAACCAGAGCTTGCCGCGATTGCCGGGCATGTACGGGCTGCTTAGGGCCTTGGCCATCAGCCCTTCATGGCCCGCGGAGATAGATTCCTGCAGGAAAGATTCGGCTGCGGTTTTCTCCCTGACAATTTGTCGCGCTGCCAAATATTTGCTGGCGGAAATTTCGCCGAGCTTCCGCCAGCGCGCCTCATAGGGCTCATCGATGAGCGAGCGGCCGTCCAGATAGAGGCAATCGAATAGGTAAAGCGAAAGCGGGATTTCGCCAGCCGCGGTTTCAATTCCGTGAACACGTCGGAAGCGGCGCATGAGTTCTTGGAAAGGAAACGGCCGGCCGTCTGTTCCCGTGGCCACGACCTCAGCGTCGAGGATGAAGGAATCGCCCTGTAGATTGTTTTGGGCGATTTCGACGATTTCCGGCAGACTTTGGGTTACTTCCGTCAGGCGGCGGCTCCATATACGGCTCTTCTCGCGGTCCTTGTGAATCTGCACTCGCGCTCCATCGTATTTATACTCGAGCGCGGTATTCCCGTCGTGAGCTTTAAGAATCTCATCGAAGTCTTGAGAAAGTTCGGAAAGCATCGGCAGCAGCGGAACGAACAGCTTAATATCGACCTGCTGCAGGCCGGCCGGTCCCTGCGTTAAAGCGATTGTTGCGACTTCTGCGAGATCCGACAGAAAAAGTGCGGCGCGGCGCACAGTTTTGAGCTCACTGCGGGAAGCTCGGGCAATCGTCTCCTGGATGAGACCGTCGTGCAACCCGATGCGCAGCTCATTATGCAGTAGGCGAAACAAAATCGGCCGCTCGTGGGTAGAAGCCATTTCAACGAGCTCTCTGAGCCGAGTGTATTTCTGCTCGCGCGAGCCTTTTCCGCTCGCTTCCGCTATTTGCGCAAACCCTTCCGCGACGTCCTTAATCTTGAGCGGAGGTACGACAGACGTCTCGTTTTCTGGTACCTCAGCGGCGTGAGCAAAGGCTCCCGGTCCGATGTCGAGAGTCCTCGGATCGGAAACCGGAAATGGGCGGCCGGACAAAAATGCGACGCCAGGACGAATTTCATCCGGCTCCAAGCGACGGAGGTAATCCGCTGCCGCGGCAATCTTGGCCAGGCGGCTCGGGGTTTTTTCCAGCTCATAACAGAGCGAGGCAAAATCAGAAAAGTTCACTGATCATATTCTAACACGCCGATCAAAGAGCAAAACCGCCGAAGCGGTTTTAGTTGAAGGGGACATTTAGCCCGGTAATGCCTTCCTTGATTGTTTAGCTCCGCTGACGCGGGCACATGCTGCAAGTATTGAGCTGATGATCCGGCGGTGAGAAATCCGGTCGGGCAGCCATCCCAATGGACGCAGCCCGACCAGCAATATTCCGACGACTACTGTGCGGGCTTGACTGTGATGCGCATAACACTCGAAGCCTGCGAATACGATTTCCGGTCCTGTACTTTTTGTACGACACCGTTCTCCGCTTTTCCGGTGTTCGGGGCCTTTTGGCGCGGGCCTTGATCCGAGCCGATGCCAGGCTCCTGATCGACTTCGGTCCCCGCGTTCCACAGGATGATTTGTGAGGTAATGTCGCCGTTGATGGCTTTGCCGTCTTTGAACAGTTCGATGCCTGACTCGTCGGGGGCGTAGAACCAATCATTGGACTGCCCCATCATGAGAGTCATGGACAATCGGTCGCCCGGCACAGCCGAGACAGTCAGCTCATAAGCGGCGCCTGGAGTGATCGGCCCCGGCGCGCTCGCGCCCACTGGTGTATTGAAGACTGCCACAGACTTGATTCCCTTGCCGCCATTCAGCGACTTGGCGAGCACGCTCGGGTCGCCATCTTCGGATTGCGCTTCCAAACCCTGCCCGCGATCCTTTTTTCCCGATGTGAAAATCGGCGCCTTGTCGGTATGGACTATCGCCGCGCCGGGTGAAAAAGCGAGCGACCATTTCACTCCATTCGACGCCGTAAACGCGTCGGGCTTAGTGGTATTTTCGACACGGATCGTAAACTTGGTCGGCTTGTCGCCATTGCCCGAGGCTAGTCCGGCGATGCCCAAAAAGGCCCCTACAGCTATCCCTAAGGCTACTCCAGCGACGCCTAAAAAGGCGTCTACAGCTACACCTAATATTCTTGTAAACACTTTTGGTTCCTCCATCTCATTGAATAATTTTTGTCGAGGCTGCTAAACCCTGTTACACTCAAACCGGTTCTTGCTAGATTGGATGCTGGTGTCGAACAAATGGATGCAGAGTTGGCCGAGTCGATAGGTGTGGGCACAAAGGCGGAAAGAATCGCTTCGAGCCAGCCGGTCGTCTAATTAAGTGGGAAAGGAGACGATTATGACACGACGTGGATTGCTACAGGGGCTATTGGCGGGAGGAATCTGGTCCGCATTGAAGGGGCAAGTATCTGCCGCGCAACCGTCGGCGATGAAGGAAGTTGAGGCGCTGCAAAATAACTGGAAGGCGCTTCTGGCCGAAGGAATATCGGTGCCGCTGCCCACGGAGCGACTCAAACTGACTAAAGAAGAATGGCGCAAGCGTTTGGACCCTAACCAGTTTAATGTTCTGCGCGAGGAGGGCACGGAGCGACCTGGCACAAGCCCGTTGAACAACGAAAAACGTCCTGGCATTTTTACCTGCGCAGGTTGCGGTTTGCCGCTCTTTACGTCCGAGATGAAATATGAAAGCGGCACCGGCTGGCCGAGTTTTTTCACGACAATTCCCGGCGCCTTCGAGACCAGCACGGATTTCAAACTGGTTCTACCGCGCACCGAATATCATTGCGCCCGCTGTGGCGGCCACCACGGCCATGTCTTTAACGACGGCCCGCAGCCCACGGGCAAACGCTGGTGCAACAACGGCGTCGCGCTGAAGTTTATTCCGAAAAGCAGCAAGGCTTGATTGCGGGCGCCGTCATTCGATTCGATGAAACCGATGCACCTAACATCGCGCCACCAGTCGAAAAACGAAATAGCGAGAGGTTTCCACTGAAGCGGCCCAAGTCTGATATTCCTCAGAGTGCTGTTGAAATTCGCGTTGAAGGCTACGATGGTCTTACCGAATGTATGGTGGATCACCATGTGATCGGTAGACGAGTTTATAACGAAGCAGGAAGAATTGTCAGGGAGACGCCACTTAAGAATGGTAAGAGACACGGGCGTGAGATTGAATGGGATGATGATGGCACATTGTTGTCCGTTGAGCCGTACTTTGAAGGACGAATTCATAGCCTTGCCAAGCAGTATGGCCGGAGCGGAAAGGTCATTGGGACCTACCGATTTGTACACGGAACAGGTTATGACATCTGGCGTTGGGAGTGGTGGGAAGGTTTCGCGCCCGTGTCCGAAGTCCACAGCATGAAGGACGGAGTTCCCCACGGATACGAGTGGTGGTTAGATTCTGATCAGCGCAGTCTTGATCACGAACGCCATTGGCACGAGGGAAAGTTTCACGGTATCGAGCGTAGGTGGAACTATCGAAGGAAATTGAACCGAGGATACCCGAAGTACTGGATCCTCGGTGAAGCGGTTACTAAACGTCAGTACCTCGAAGCGGCCAAGTCCGACAGGACGTTGCCGCGCTTTCGGGCGAAAGATAACTCTCCGCGTCGGCAATTTCCGCCGGTAATTCAAAGGGTGTTGTTGCGCCCGACAGCCGCTCAACTCAAAAAACTGAACGAGTAAAGATTGCAAAACTCGCCGATTCTAGGCGCATAAATTCGATCTTCTTGGTCGACGACGGACAGACGTCGTATGTTTCGTTTCGTGATTCCCGCGCAAGTTGGCGGCAACAATTTATTCTTGAGTTTATTTTTTCTTGTCCGCTTCCTCTTTGATGAAGGTGACGGAGCAATCCCAGGGGCGTGACTTGTGAAATCACGTTCGTCAAGTTAAGACGGCGCGGGAGTGACGCGCTGCGTCGTCTCGTTTATTCTACGCAAACTGCGGCGCGGGAGATTCTACCCAGTGTGG
>VBKY01000406.1 GCA_005879255.1 Deltaproteobacteria bacterium | reverse complement strand
CGCCAGGTGAGCGAACGGTTTATTCCGCTAGCCGTCATTCCGTTCATGAGCCCAATGGAAACGATTGTCGGCGAAGTGGAACGCGCCGTGAACGCCGGACACATGGGCATCAACATGTTGGGCGATCCGAGCGTTGCGGTGAAGGGATTAAGAAATCTTGGCGACCCGTTCTGGGAGCCGCTATGGGACGTGTGTCAGCAGCTCCGCGTGGGTGTCCATTTGCATGCGTCCGCCGGACTTGCCGGGAAGCTGTCGTTGCCGCGATGGAAAGGGTTTAGCCACAGGCAAGCCCATTGTGTCTCGACCCTGCGCAATTTTTGTACGGCCACACAATTCGTGCCGTACTTGATTTTTTCCGGCATGCTTGACAAATTTCCGCGGCTCAATTGGGTTTTTGCCGAAACCGGCTTGGGCTGGGTGAGCTCCGTTTTGGAAGCTTGCGATTGCGAGTGGGAGAAGCGGCACCTCTGGACCGAAGGGATTCTCACTCGGCCGAGCGACCTGTTTCGGCGCCAGATCTACGTCGACTTCTGGTTCGAAACGGTAGGTATCCAACTGCGCGATTGCATCGGCATTGACAATATCCTGTGGGAATCCGATTTTCCGCACATCACTTCTACCTATCCGCACTCATGGGACGCCGTAGAGCATTCGCTGAAGGGTGTTTCGGCGTCGGATCGTGAAAAAGTCTTGTTTGGCAATGCAGCGCGGCTTTACCGGCTCGACTAAATATCGTGGAACTGAAGTACGGACTTATCAGCGCGGATGATCATGTGCAGGAACATCCGCACGTTTGGACGGCGCGTATGTCGCGGGAAAGGTGGCGCGACCGGATTCCTCATGTCACACGAATGGCCGATGGCAGCGACTGTTGGATCGTCGACGGCCAGCCTGTCTCTTTAATGGGCGTCGCTCTGGCCAGCGCGGCAATGGCAGACCGTGGCGAGGAGCCAAAACGTTGGGACGATGTGCCTCAGATGGTATTTAGCGCGTCAGCACGTTTGAAAGCGATGGACATGGATGGCGTCGACTGCTCGATACTTTATCCCTGTGTGAGCGGTTTGGCGGCGGAAACTTTCGGCAAACTTGACGATGCTGAGTTGGAACTGGCTTGTGTGCAAGCTTACAACGATTGGCTGATCGACGAATGGGCCAATGTTAGCCCGCGTTTCGTGCCGCAGTGCATCGTGCCGATCTGGCCAATGGAGCGGACGGTGGCCGAAATCAAGCGCGCCGTGGCCAAAGGGCATAAGGGTGTCATCTATCCGGCATCGCCGATGGAACTTCGTGCCGTGCCGCATATCAACGAACCGGCTTACGATCCGCTCTGGGCGACTTGCCAAGAGCTCGGCGTGCCGCTTTGCTTTCACGCGGGAGCGTCGGCCAAAATTCAGTTGCGTCCGGGAGATGCCTTTAAGCCGGCGGTGGCCGCCGCATTCAGTAGCGTCGTTCGCTCGGTCAGTTCGATTGCGGTGGTGGCTAATTTTCTTCTTTCCCGTGTGCTCGACCGCTTCCCCAAACTGAAAGTCGTGTTCGCGGAAAGCTCGCTCGGTTGGGGCGCCTACGAAATCGAGTATGCGGATTACCAGTCGGATGCGGACGGCTTGCCGTCGGAGGGTTACACTTTGAAGCCGTCGGAACTGTTCCAGCGTCAGTGTTATTTCACTTGCTGGTACGATCGCATGAGTCTTCGGGTGCGGCGCTATCTCGGCAGCGCGAATATTTTGTGGTCGAGCCATTTTCCTCTGGCGACCTCGCCTTGGCCCAATACCCGGCAGCACGCCGATCTGAGTTTTGTCGACGTGCCGGAACAGGAGAAGCGGCGAATTCTATGGGAGAACGCGGCTAAGCTTTATTCGCTTTGATGGGAGTGTATCGCGCGTAATTCGCATATGGCTTATAGCTTATGGCACATGGATCGAACCATACGCCGTAAGCCATACGCTATAAGCAAAATTATAACGGGCTGTAAGTAAAAGAAGGAGGCTGAAAAAATGCGACCGAAAGTTCGGCATGTCGCGGTGACGACGAAGAATCGCGATAAAATGGTGGAGTTCTATCAAAAAGTGTTCGGCCTGGAGCCGAAGCGTGGATTTGGCGGGGCGATCTATATGTCCGACGGCGACGTCAACATCGCGCTCATCGAAGTCAAACGCGACGATCAAAAAGAGGGCATCAATCATTTTGGCTTCGAGGTCGATGACCTCGAAGACATCAAGCGGCGTTTGCAGGAATCGGGCTTTCGCGCCGAGATCGATTCCAAGTCAGATAAAGATTCCGACCATCGGATACAGGACCCCGATGGACATTGGGTCGACATGGCGGTCCATCGCCGCTGGCCCAAGTAAGACGGGAAAACGTGAGGCGTGAATCGTTAGGGGTGAGGCGTCATAATTCCTCGCCCAACTGAACGATGCAACGAACCCGAGGAACGGATTCATGAAGTTGATCTCGTCAAAACTAATCATTCTCTCGTACCTCACGTGTTTGTTGATCCCACCGATCTATGCTCAAGAGAGCCCCGACCCAAAGGTGGTCGAAGCGGCGCGCCGGGAGGGCGAAATCGTCTGGTACACGACGATGAGCTTGGATCAGAGCAAAGAGTTCATGGATCGCTTTCTAAAAAAATATCCGTTTTTGAGACCGTCGGTTTTCCGTTCCGGCGGCGGGGCTTTGCTCAACCGCGTCTCATCGGAGGCGAAAGCGGGAAAATATCTTTTCGACGTCGTCCATGGCACGGGGGAGATTGTTTTGCCACTGATGGAACTGGGTCTTCTGGCTCCATACAATTCCGCCGAAAGAAAAATGATCCCTGACGATCTCAAGGACGGCAAACATTACTGGACCTCGGTTTACGTCAACTCGATTGTGCTGGGTTACAGCACGAAGCAAATCAAACGTGAAACACTGCCGCGGACTTACGAAGAGCTCTTGCAACCGCGTTGGAAGGGGCGGAAGATTTCGCTCGACGATAGTTACACGACTTTCCTGCAGGGGCTCATCTCCTCGTGGGGTAAAGACAAGGCAATTGCGTACTTAAAGAAACTGGCGGAGCAGGAACCCGTCATTATGCGCGGGAGCACGGTGCGGGTTCAGCTCGCCGCGGCCGGTGAATTCCCGCTCGTGCTCGCCTACGCGAACATCATTCAGAACCTCGCCGAGAGGGGCGCGCCGGTGGATTGGGCGCCGTTGGAGCCCGCGATTATTTCGGTCAACACCGTCATGCTCGGCGCCAAGGCAGCACATCCCAACGCCGGCAAACTGCTCATCGATTTCACATTGTCTAAGGAGGGGCAGGAGAAACTCTGGGATTTTCAGCGCATCCCTTCACGCATTGATGTCGAGCCCAAGCCTGCCCGGCTGTTTCGCGGCTACAAGCGCTACGTCGTCCATCCTGAAGAGTACAAAGGTCACGACGAAGTGGTCAAATTATACGCTCAGATACTCAAGACACGTTAGCGTGGTACTGTGAAATGAAGCCAACGACGATACTGATTTTTTACTCTCTGCGGCTTGCTGAATGATGACGATTCCTAGTCCCATCAAAGTCCGTCATTCCTGCATGTTTTTAGCGGTGGTTCGACTAGTTCATCACAGGGGAAACTCTGACTGGACCCCCGATAGAAACATTCGGGGGTGACAGCTTTGGGGAAGACTATCGTAATGGTCTATCGATAGCGCAGCTTGTTGCGGGATAGTTCATTCACGAGAGAAACTATGTCGGGAAAATTCTCCGTTGTTGCCAAAAACGGCATGGTCGCCTCGAGCCAGCCATTGGCGACGCTAGCCGGCGTGCAGATACTCATGAACGGCGGCAATGCCATCGACGCAGCGATCGCGACGGCGGCTGTGTTGGGTGTTGTGGAAGCATCATCCCTTGGCATCGGCAGCGACGCATTTTGTCTTTTCTATTCAGCCAAAGAAAAGAAAATCAAAGCGCTCGACGCCAGCGGCAGATCGCCGTACGCGGCGAGCCTCGACTTCTGCCGCAAGACTGGTTTCAAAGAGATGCCGCAGCGCGGGATTCACTCGGTTACCGTACCCGGCGCCGTGCAGGGTTGGACGACGCTGCTGAATTCCCACGGCACGCGATCGCTCGCGGACGTGCTGCAAGCAGCGATTCGTCATGCTGAAGAAGGATTTCCGGTTGCGGAGCTGACAGCGGAACAGTGGAAAGAGTCTGAAGCGAGGCTAAAAGGCGACGAAGGCGG
>VBKY01000405.1 GCA_005879255.1 Deltaproteobacteria bacterium | reverse complement strand
AGTCGGAAGTCAATAGTCGCGATCCCTTAGCCGCCCTGCACAACCCTGTCATATACTCCCGGCTGGATAAGCCGGTAGACTTGCACGAGATCGGCGACGTTTTTGAGACGACGCTCGCCCAGCCGTTCCAATACGAAATGTCCCTTGACGCGCTCAGCCGTGGAGGAGGTCATGAGGATCTCGCCCCCCGTAGCCTCGCCAGCCATGCGGGCAGCCACATTAATGACGGGCCCCAAGGCGGTAAAGATCCAACGCGGCCCGGCGCTGGACGTCAGCTTGCTGGCCCCTACTAAGGCTGGCCCGCTGTTGATTCCCATATGGAGCAACACTGGCTGGAACACGCCGGCGAATTCCTGGTTTAACTCTTCCACTTGGCGTTGGATGGCGAGCGCGCTCCGAATAGCGTTCAGGGCGTGCTCAGTGGATGAGCGATCATTTTGGAAAATCACCATGAGCCCGTCGCCGGCGGTCTCGTTCACGTCTCCCTGATAGTCGTGGATAATTTCGAGGAAGCTGGAGAAATACCTCTGGAGCAGCCGGTTTACCTGCCTGGTATCCATCTGCTCAGAGAGGCGGGTGTAACCGGCGATGTCGAGAAATATCGCCGAGACATCTTTTTCGCGTTGTTCCAGCTCAGTGGCCTCCGGGTTCTGCTCCAGCATTCGCTTCACCGAGTCGGGCACGAACTTCGATAGCTCGTCCTTTAACTGTTCCAGCAGCTCCACTCGCTTCATGGAATCCTGCAGGTTGTGGAGCGTCTCATCCAAAGTCTTGTTCTTTGCTGCCAGCTCCCCGTATGCCATTTTAAGTCGGCCGGTCATATCGTTGATCACTGTACCAAGCTGTCCGATCTCGTCTCTACTGCCCACAGGGACTCGCGTCTCGAAATCGCCGTCACCGATCCGCCGCGCTGCTGCTGCCACGCGGGCAACCGGCTGGAGCACCAAACGCCCCATTGCTATCAAAAGGGTGACGGTCACCGCGACAATGGTCACCAGAGCGACGAGGATTTGGCGGTTTCGGGCTGCTAGGATTTGCGCATCCAACTTTTCCAATCCTAAGCTGATTTGGAGCACCCCGCGGACTTCGTGATCCGTGCCATGACAAGCCTGACATTCTTTAAGATTCCGTAGGGGCTGAAACAGAGTAAGCACACGAGCGCCGTCAATGCTCTCGTAGATTTGCTCGGGAAGAATAGTCTCGACGGCGCGGCGGAACAAAGGGTTTTTGTTGGGCGGCCCGGGCGCCCGACTCATTGCAGAAATGCTCTTGACCAGCTCTGGATCAAGATGCACCTTGCGGTTCACTTCCTCTAAAGTTTCGAGATCGGCAAAAGCTTCAACGCCATTTCGCCGGTAAACGCCGATACGCCGGACATCCTTGAGTTCGGTTTTCAGCTGCTGAACGAGCCGCCGCACGATGTCGGGCCGTACTCTAAGCATTCCGATCTCGATGGTCTCCACCACCGACGAGGCGAGTATACGAGCTGTCTCTTGGTTTTTAACTACGAGGGCTTGGGTCTCCTGTCTTATGTTCAGGACCAGCAGGGTGCCAAATCCGGCGATCAGGATGCTGACGATCAACAACGTGACTTTAAAAGCAAGGTTATGGCGAAGCACTTCTATCTCCGACGTCAGCTAGGACGATGCGCCCGCTATCATTTAATTTTATTCGTAATCGGCGGGATAGATTTGAGATAGTCGGCGATCGCAAACGCGTCCTCACGCTTGATGTTTTTGATGCCGGCCTCGATGACCTCGGCCATAAGGCCTTCCGCTTTATCGAGATCCGGTTTTGTGCAATGCAGAGAGCTACATGTTCAACCAAGTAGCGCCCCCGCTCAATACCGCTTTGAGGCGCCTTGGCAGGGAAATTGGAAAAACGGCTGAAAAATTGAAACCAAACGAAGGTGCCGCCTGCGCGGTAGAGGGGAGCCCAAGTTTTCAATGCAGCGGTTTCCTTTCGCACTGGTTTCAAACTCCTCAAGTAAGCGATCAGCGCCTTGAGATCTTCTTCCGACATGCCCGAGTAAGCCTCGTAGGGCATGACAGGCAGAAGTTTCTCGCCATTCGGTCTAATTCCCTTGGTCAGGGCATCGCGAATCTGTTGATCCGACCAGTCTCCCAGACCTGTCTCTTTATCAGCGGTAAGATTAGTCGAGTAGATCTTCGCCATCGGAATAGGGGATTCGCGCGCGCCGACGTTTGGCGTCCCCTTGGGGGCGGTGTGGCATGCGCAGCCGCCGGCCAGCGAAAAAATATACTGACCCCTCTGGACAAGATCACTGCCGGGCTCTTGAGCTTGAGCCCTGATAGAATCAAACAGGAAGACGAAAAAGAGGAAAATCAATCATCTGCTCTCCTTCATCATTGCAATATTCTGTCCGGTTCGAATCCCATATAGCAGAAACCAACTCGTTTTATTCAGTGCTCCTTGGGGGAGACGGGCTGGGGCTTGGCGTCTCCGGTCAGCAGCTCGCCATTCATGCCTCGCAACTCGTGAAATTTGCAAAAAGCGCACCATCCCGGACGGTGGGATGTTCACATCCAGGTGTTGATCCGGGATGCTGAAGTTGTGCAGCGTACCTGACTCGTTCTCGATCTCTAGCTTGATCTTTTGTCCGGGCGCACCACGGAGGAAGGTAGGCTCGAAGTAGTAGTTATCGGCTTCCAATTCCAACTCGCCGTTGCCCTTCACGTCTTTGGTCCCGTGGTCCGAGAATGTGAGGTCGCCCAGCGTGATCGACTTCCCCTTCGGCGGTTCCGTCGAAGACGCAATAAAAGAATGGCCAACGCTGAGCAACGCAGCCAACATTAAAATACGTGAGATTTTTTTCGTGATATGCTCCTTTCCTTCTCAGCCCCCGCCGCGAGTGCGCGACACCACGCGTCACTGGGCACGCACGACGACGCGACCGGTCATATAGGGATGCACCGAGCAATTGTAATCTGAGGTGCCAGGCTGATCGAACCGACGGCTAAAGCTTGCTCCTGGCAGCAAAAGATCCGTGCCCTTTACGCCGTCATGATACTCCAGCCCATGCGGCGCGCCGTCGTCATTGGTCCACGTCACGGTCTCGCCGGGAGCGATCGTAATCTCTCCCGGCGTGAACGCAAAGTTAGCGATCGAGACCTTGGCGCCACCCTTCACCGCGACCGCCGCGGCGGCGAATACCGGCTGCACCATTTGTGTACAGACACCGAGCACGAATACACTGATCAAGAGGCCACCGACCATGGCCAACCGCCTCAACGAGTTACTGCCAATTTGTTTATGGTAGGTTGTCATCCTACATTCCCTTCCCTGCACTCGCGGCGGTTCGCTGGACTACTACCTTGCGCGGTGCGTTGCCTACGGCAATGGTTGTCGTCTGACCGGTCGCGAGATCGACGATGGTAAAATCGTTCGAGCCCTCATTGGTCACGTAGGCCTTTTTGCCGTCGCCGGACGCGGTCGCCCAGTGCGGCTGTTTGCCGACCGCGATGCTGCGCGCTGGCTTGTTCGTCGCCGGGTCGAACAAGAGCAGCTCGCTAGGCCCCTGCACCACGACGATACCGAACGCCGAGCCGCGC
Source organism: Deltaproteobacteria bacterium (assembly GCA_005879255.1). The sequence continues at coordinate 1,363 of VBKY01000405.1, read as the reverse complement.
GGATAACTGACGAAATGAGGCGATACGCCTGTCGGAATCTGCGCAACCATCTTGTCGGAGGCCGGATCCAGAACCTGGACCGAACTGAGTCCCGCCTGAGTAAAGTAGAACGACTTGCCATCGTAACCGAACTCTCCGTCGCGCGGTGTCTTGTCGAGATCCAAGGCGCGAACCAGACTCCGCGTGGCGATGTCGATGAGGGCGAGACGGAAGTGACCCGGTTCCTGCACCGTGACGTACGCGAGCTTGCCGTTGGGGCTGATCGCGACAGTATGCGGTTTGGGCACCGCCATGTTGGCAATCACGGTTTGCGTCGAGGTATCGATGAAGGCGATACGGTCCTCCCCGTACACCGTAACCACCAGCAACCGGTCATCAGGCGTGAGCGCCACGCCGTTCGGCGCCTTGCCGACGTTGATCGTCTTAACGACTTTGTCGGTGGCCGTATCGATAACGTCAACCGACGAAGAGCCGTCGCCGCTTACGTAGACGGTGCGGCCGTCCTGGGTGATCGCCATGCCATGCGGCCCGGCGGCGACCGGAACGGTCGCGACGACCTTGCCGGCCTCGGTATCGATCACGCTCACCGTATTGTCTTTGAAATTGCCGACGTAGGCCTTCGCGCCGGCGGCGAAAGCGGCAGTTGCCGCCAAAGTGGTTAGAATAGCGGCGGCGCTTGAAAGCCCGCGCAGTAAGTATCTTGATCTAGTGAACATGGAACCCTCCTTGTTTGTTTCCTGAAATCGATAAATAGCCCGCCGCGGGCGAACGCCTTACCTGTTGTGCATTGACTCTCGCCAAGCAGAACTCATCTCGTGGCTACTTTATTCCCAAAATTCTGATATTTTGCCGTCGGGAATAAAGTCGTGCAGAGATCGGTCTTATATAGATGTGGCGCAGCCGAAAATCAGCCGAGGACGTTCTCAAGTCACGCCATTTGAGAACGTCGTGCTGCCGCACCGCAGCGCCGCTTACAATCTCGCGCGCAGGCTGGTGTCTGACTCGCCCAAATTGCTTAACCTCCCAAACGACTTCGTCACAATCATTTTCTCCGCGCCTCAGACGGATTGTTTGGAGTCTTGCGCGCAAGGGCCGGAATGAAATAATCGATGGCAATCCGCGTCGTGAGACTCGGGACAGCACGTGAGCCGGAAGAAGGCTTGCGCATTGGCACGGTGCGCCGGCCGCCCCGCGGCGTGCGCAAAACTGAATATGCGCGACGCAACTACTTCGACGTGTGGCTGCCGGAGCTGGCACCGAGCGCGCCGCTGGTATCGTGGGCGCTTTCAGAGCCGTTCACACCGAAGCGCTGGGCCGCCTACGCACGGCGGTATCGGCGCGAGATGCTTAAACCGGCATCTCG
>VBKY01000404.1 GCA_005879255.1 Deltaproteobacteria bacterium | reverse complement strand
CCCTTTAGTCCTGCCTTGATCGCCAAGTCTCGCCAATAGTCTGTTACTCTTCGGGCTTCCGGCAATTTACGCGGCCTGAAAATACCGAATACCGGCTTATTATCGACGGTGATATATCTTCTATCGGCGAACGCCTCCAAGAGAGTCTCAAAATGTGCTTCATGATCTTTCAACCCCGGATATGTTTGTGCTTTCAAGACCCGATTGGGTGCGCCATACCAAATCCCGGTCCAACTTTCATTAGCCCATGCGAGGCAAAACGGAAACTCTGGTTCACCGGATTTTAAAACTTCGTTAAACGGCCTCTCGAGTAGTCGCTCCCCTGCAAACCAATAATGCCAATAGCAGAATCCCTCTATTCCGTGTTCTCTGGCCATATTCGCTTGAGCCAACCGTACTTCAGGTAATCTAAGGTCGTAAAACCCAAGATCAGCGGGAATACGCGGTTGATAGTGGCCCGGGAAAAGGGGTCTTGCCTTCGCCACGTTTGTCCATTCGGTGAAACCCTTTCCCCACCACTCATCGTTTTCTGGGATCGGGTGAAACTGAGGGAGATAGAATGCAATGAGTCTCGCGCCGATTTGTGGCTTTTCAGCAAGCTCTCTGTTGATTCGCATTTCCATTTCAACCGTTTCAACCGTGTTTGGGAAAGTTGCTGTGATCAATATTCACCCTTTTTAAACTGAAATGGGGCAATTGGGAGTCGTATCACTAGGTTTTGATAAAAAACCATTGAGGTGTGGCTTAGCAGTTCTCGAAAAAACAAGTTGTTTCACAATTTCCAATTTGTGGGCACTACCCGTGCTACCGCGATCCCAAATATTTTCGGCTGAACCACGCTCCCACATCTGTCCGGAAATTATGACCTGCCGACGCCTTCGACCTACGGCAGATATAATCTTCCAATTTGAACTCGCCGCCCTTCGGCAAGTCGACAGCGCCCCGCTCGATTACCGCAAATCCTTGAAAAATGCTCAAACTCGGTAGCAAAACCGTGGAATTTCCGGCTGCCTGACTGATGGCGCTGCCCGTCGCCTCCACCAATTCGAATATGAGCTTCGTCGGCTCTGTTGCTTTAGCGAAGGGACTGGCCGGGCCATGGAACTCTTCCCAGTGCCCCCAGGCCCAATCCTCGATAATATATAGCCCTCCGGGTCGCAGAAAGGGAAAAAGCGTTTCAAAACTACTCTTAGTAGGCTTGTATGCGTGAGATGCATCGTCAAACACCAGGTCAAGGGACCCGCTGAAGTCGCTATTGGCGATGTCCCGTAACCTTTTCGCGTCGGATTGATCCGTCCCCCAATAGATTTTAATGTTTTCGTTTAAATCGTTGGCCGCGACGTAATGCTGGAAGTATTCACTATCCTTCCCCTTTGTTATGTCGACGCCGACGAGTTTTGAGGGCCGAAATATTTCGAACCAAAACGCGGCGCTGCCACCATCAAACACGCCCAGTTCTAGGATGTTTCGCGCGCTGAAGTTTGGCTTGAGAGACATGAACCGCGCGTACTGGTCAATCAACGGCTTCGTCTTATAGAAAAGGAAGTGATCTGGACCCATCTCCCAATCGTCATTTTTGTAATGCTGCAGCCGAAACACTAATCCATTTAGAAGCATGCGGTCTTTTTGCCAAACAAGATTTTGGAACATCGTCCTTTTACCCGAAGATGGTTATTGACTAACCACCGGAGCACTCACGAACACCGAGGGTTTGCGATATTCAGCCTAATGCTCCTCCGCTGATGCTTAGAGGCGGTTAGACTTCTTGCCACTCCCGGTTAATAACCATCGGCCGGAGTTCATCGTGTGCCCACACTGCAAAAGGGTGAGACAAACATCGTTCAGCTGAGATTTCTGCGAAGACGTCTTGACCTACATCGTCACGGATAAAGAATGCATTGAATCCGTACCTCTGGCAACCAACTAAACGGTACCCCTTCTTTTTGCCTAATTTGACAAAAGCAGGTAGCGAAGCGCCGCAGTAAACACCAAAGCCATTAACAAACTCCGCTTTGAAATCCGGCCGATAGGGCACCGTTACCGATGCTTCCGATCCCCATATTGCTTGAATTTCTGTAACAACAACTCGAGGATTAATCGCTTCAATTGCATTCCAAAGCCAATAATCGATTCCATCAATATCGAGAGACAGCAGGTCAATTTCATCGCGAAATCCATTAGCAGTAATCAACTCATTGACGTTCTCGGCAGTAATCCATGCGTGACAAAGTTTGGGCGGATACACAAAAGTATCCGGGTGCGTTTTGTAGTACTCCTGACCTTTTTTTATTAGGGCGTCGTTTCCATCAAATAACAAACCTGCCCAACCGTCATTGATGATAAGATTCGCAGCATTGCATTGAATACCGTCACTCGCGCAAATCTCCACAACTTTTTTATTGACTGTCCCGATCAATGAAAAGATGTACCATAGAATTCCATCTTCGCCGTTTTGGGAGTGGCTTCTAAATTCAATCTGATCAAAGTCCAATAGTCTCTGCGTCTTTTCAAAAGCATTGCGATAATTTATCCGCAGCAAAAGCTGCGTACCGCGATCCACGCATGCTGGTTGCAAATTCGGTTGCCTAAGGCTCTCCGCAATCTGACTGAATTCTTGTGGCAATCCACTGCTCCACAGAAGGCCACGTTTTAAGCTTCTAAGCGAGTTCTTCAACCACATTATTATTCGATACTCAGTCCGTGAGTCCTCTTCAAAAATACTTAACTTGGCCGCGGCAGCCCGGATCTCCAAATACGGAAACGACGAGTTTAACTATTTCAAAGCAGGGCTTCAGGGAGCGCCGGTCGTGTTGCCATGTCAGATCTTTTAAAATCACGGTTCCAGTAGTTTGAGTCTCAAATCGTCACGCGACGGTTATTGCCCGCTCTCCACCAGGAATCGGAGGCACAGTTGCTTCAAAAGTAATGATCTCATCTTGCGGTGGGACATTGGCTCTCCTGACTGCTTCCAGATAACCCAGACCATATTTCAGGTCCGGCTCCAAGTGGTTTCCCTCTGCCCATTCGTTCCAGGCATCGAGGAAAACCAGCCGCTCGTCATAAGGCTTCTGTTCAACGGAAACAATCATATCCCTGAGGCCCGATTCGAAAACCTGGGGAGTCGAATCGTGTAGGATAATCCCGTTCTCACCTCTTCTCGGAGAATTATCCCAACCCACACAAATCGAAGGTATTACGGGAAAGTCTCTCTTGACATGCAGCATGCGACGACGAGCATCGCAATAGTCGTAAATCTTAAGTTTGGGACTTATGACTCTAAAATGGAGATTTCTCCTCAGCTTCGAGAATCTCATTCTGTCATCCATGAAGTATTCCAATACAAAAAGGTGCGGCTCGAAGTTCAGAGTTGCATCAAAACCCATTTTTCTGCAGTCGACGTAGGGGCAATGCGAATTAACACCCACCATGAAGGGTTCAGGAATACCACTTTTCAAACACACGTTTCGAATCGTCTCCACGGTCCTTCTCGGATCAGGAATGTGGGTCGGTCTGTAGATCAAAAAAAGGGGCCTGTTCTGTACACGAATGTAACGAGAATCAGAAAACGCCTTCAATAACCAACGAGCATGGTTAAGATCATCCTCCGGCGAGTATGTTTGTTCCTGGAGGATTTCTTTCTCCTCACCAAGCCAGCGGCGCGACCAGCTCTCGTTGGCCCAATTCAAACAGAAAGGAAAATTGGGCTCACCAGAGGCTAACACCTCGTTGAAAGGACGCTCGAGCAAACGCTTACCGCGGAACCAGTAATGGTAGTAACAAAAGCCTTCAATGCCATATTTTTGCGCGAGTTCTGCTTGAGCGACCCTGGTTTCCGGCAACCGGAGGTCGTAAAAACCCAAGTCGCCAGGAATGTGTGGCTGGTAATGGCCGGGAAAGAGCGGTTTTGCTTTCGCCACGTTCGTCCATTCGGTGAAACCCTTTCCCCACCATTCGTCGTTTTCCGGAATCGGATGGAATTGAGGCAAATAGAATGCGATCAGGCGTGTGTGAGAGTTAGGTTTAGCGTCCATGGTTCTGTAATCAGCCTACCAACTGAGAGGCTGTTGCTTCGGTCTTCCGCTGGATTTACTGGGACCAGCGAATGGGACGAAGCTCGGTGAAGGTCCATTTCGCAAATGGGTGTGAAGAACACCGATCGGCAGGAATTTCGGGAAAGACTTCGTGACCTACATCGATTGCATTCCAAATCCTTGATCGAACTCGTCGGGAATACACAGAACGCTTCGCGTGGGAGTTTATGAATTTATCTAACCACAAGAAAGCGGTCTTTTTGTCATATCTGCGTTCGATAGGTCAGGAAGAAAATGGGTTTCTATCCATTCAGCGGGCTCTGTAAAACTTTTTTTCCTACTCAGGAAACATCGAATCTCCACACGAGACCTGCTCTCGCGGAATGTAATAATGCGTCCTGTTGTTACAACAAATTGCACGGTTCAATTGGCTGGGACTAGAGCGCCCTCGGTGTGCACTCCATTACAAACTGGAGGGCAAATAGACTCGGGAATCTTAGCGCTAAACGCGCTAAAATCCCTGGTGTTACATTAAACAGGTCTATCCTTTTTAGGAGTCTAAATAGGCCCCTCTGATATACTTCCATCGCTTGTCCTGAAGTATAGAAGGCTCGACACACGTCCAGTTGGCTTTC
>VBKY01000403.1 GCA_005879255.1 Deltaproteobacteria bacterium | reverse complement strand
TTTCGCGCCGATGCCGTCGGCGCGCCAGTGTTACGAACTCGGCCGCGCGATCGCCAGCGCACTTAAAGATCGGCCGGAGAGAGTGGCGATCCTGGCATCAGGAGGTCTTTCCCATGATCCGCGCGGACCGCGCGCGGGTTGGATCGATACAGCTTTGGATCGCTGGGTGCTCGAGCAATTGCGATCCGGAAACGCCGAAGCATTGTGTCATCTGTTCGAGTTCGATTCCGACACATTACGCAGCGGCACCGGTGAAATCAGAAGTTGGATTGTTGTCGCCGGCGCCTGCAGCGGGGCCCGCGCCACCGTTGTCGATTATATCCCGGCTCATCATGCTGTGACGGGACTCGGGTTCGCGCACTTTAATTTTGACGTAGAAGAATCGGTCGCTTGGCCGAAAGAGAACCATCGTGAGTAAGCCTCAGGAAGTGAAGACGCCGCAATCTAACGTCGCCAATACCGGCAAGGCGGGAGTGCGCTATCGACAAGAGGCGCTGGAATCTTTCTACGAAGGCTTCAAGGCAGCGGGAATCGACTTCGCGGTTTTCCTTCCCGACAGCATGCTCGACGGCGTCGAGCAGCTCATCATCGAACGCGGCGACATCGCGGTATATCAGTGCTCGCGCGAAGACGAAGGCATCGCGATGGCGATGGGCGCTTTCTTGGTCGGCAAACGGCCGGTCGCGTTGATGGAGGGTTCGGGAATCGGTATGTCGGCGCTGATTCTAGCCCGAGGAATTGTCCAGAAAACGCCGACGATGTTGATCATCGGCCACAACAGCACCCTCGGTGAGCGCTACGATTATCACGGCGCGACTCGACTGGTGGCGGAGCCGGTTCTACGCGCTCTCAATATTCCCTATCACGTTCTTTTCGATCCCGGTGATATCAGCAGGGTCGTCGTCGAGGCCCAAGCGACGATTGAAGGACAACGATTGCCTTTCGGCATTTTGGTGCCGAGCCACGTGATTCGCGAGATCGGAGACAATCGATGAACCGGACCGAAGTCCTTCGACATATCGCCGGGCTGCGCAACGGCGATCCGATGATTATCAGCCCCGGTTTGGCGAATTACACGATCGCAGAAGCGAAGGATGAGCCGCTGACTATCTATAATATGGATATGTCTTACACCACGCCGATGGCTCTTGGGATGGCCCTCGGTTGGCCCGAGCGCAGGGTGATATCGATCGAAGGGGATGGGGCGATGCTTGCGGGACCAGGGGTATTAACGACTGTGGCCCGCTATCAACCGAAAAACCTGCTCATATTCGTCTTCGATAACGGCGCATACTTGACGACGGGTTCGGGCAAAGCTCCGACCGCAACGGCGTTCGGAACCGACATTGAACAATTGGGACGCGCGGCGGGCATGAAAAACGCGAGAACCGTGCATGACATCGACGCGGCAAAGACCGCCGTTAACGCCGCGTTTACAGCGCCGGGACCTTGGCTGGTTGTCGCAAAGGTAGACAAGCAAGACCGTCCCGCCGAACGGGGACGGCATTCCCTGCCGATGTATGTTTACGAGGCGGGTTTGATATTTCATCGGGCGGCGTTGCAAGAACAGTCAACGAAAAAATAATAAAGAGAAAAAATCCAGCGTAACAAAGGGAGTGCCATATGTACGAGTTCAGCTCTCGACGAATTGTTCCATTCGTTTTGATGTTGCTGATCGGAGCTGCGCGCGCGGAGTGCCAGGAGTGGAAAACGAAGTGGGATAAAGTTCTGGCGGACGCCAAAAAAGAGGGGAAGGTCGCCGTCGCCGGTCCACCAGGCACAGCCTATCGCGAGGTCATGCGAGGATTCGAAAAAAAGTATCCCGAGATCACGCTCGAGTTTCAGAGCTTTACGCCGGCGAACTTTACCGCACGATTTTCCAAAGAGCGTCAGGCGGGACAATATCTTTGGGATATCTACGTGACCGGTCCCACCGGTTTTGATATTTCGGCCAAAAAGTCGGGAGACCTAGACCCGATCCGGCCGCTTTTCGTTCTTCCCGAAGTGCTCGACGAAAAGGCGTGGTTCGGCGGATTCGACAAAGCATTTTTGGATTCGGAAAAAAAATATATTTTCGCGTTTCAAGCACAGATCACACCGCAGGTGTTGATCAACCGGGAATTTGTTTCGGAGAAAGATTTGAACAGCATCAAAGGCCTCTTGGATCCTAAATGGAAGGGCAAGATTGCGATCAATGATCCCAGAGTCGATGGAGCGGGAAATGGTCGCATTGCGTTATGGGCCGGCCAGATGGGCGAGGAATTTGTCCGCGCCTTGCTCAAGCAAGATCTGACACTGACGCGCGATGACCGTCAGCTTGCCGATTGGCTGGCACGCGGGAAATTCCCCATCGCTATCGGCGTCAATGATACCGATATCGCCGAGCTGCAAAAGTTGGGCGTCGGAGCAAAAGTCGAGCCACTGGGTGGTAAGTTGGCCGAAGCGTGGCGGCTGAGCACGGGCTGGGGCGCTGCGCGTCTAGTGAACAAAGCGCCGCATGTCAATGCGGCCACAGTGTACGTCAATTGGCTACTGTCCAAGGAAGGACAGACCGCTTGGGCGACCACGGTCTCTCGGCCCAGTCGGCGGATCGATGTCCCACGCGTTGCCGGCATGTCACCGGAGGCCGGGATTGATTACTTCGACATCGACCGTGAAGAACGCGTTCCGCTCCGAGACAAAGCGCAAGAAATTTCCAAGTCCGTGCTGCGCTAGTGTTTGGCAGCTAAACTTTTATGGACCCTTCGACCGGCTCAGGGTGAACGGAAGAAGAAAGAACCGTTCGTGATGAGAGTTCTCGAACCATGAACGGTGGACGCGCTGAGCAAGACGGTGGCAGCCCCAGATCGCTGGACCGATCTACACTGTAGTCGATCAACATCACGATTTTTCCAAACACGGTGGCATTCAACGTTTGAGTTTTGGTTCATCCCTTCGATCCGTGTCGGCCATTCAACCACGTTCATTCAGCCCGCACAGTTTTATTTACTGGCTGGTATTGGGGATCGTTTTATTTGCCGTCCTCTATCCCGCGGGTGTGATCATTCTCAGCAGTTTTGAAACGCCGGGTGAGAAGCTCGTTTCCGGGATCGGGTTGCAGGCTTGGAAGATTGCGTTCGCCGATCCGGCGATAATATCGGCGATCTGGAACACGCTGACGATCACTCTGGCGCGGCAAGCGATTGCGTTGCCGATCGCAATTCTCCTCTCTTGGGTTCTTGCCCGCACTGATGTGCCCGGCGCGACCGCGCTCGAATTCCTATTCTGGTTAGGCTATTTTCTCCCGCCTCTACCCGTCACGATGGGCTGGATTCTGCTCTTGGATCCGGACTATGGACTGCTCAACCAGTGGCTTACGCATCTGCCGTTCGTGGACAAGGCGCCGTTCAACATCTATTCGTTTTGGGGAATTGTCTGGGCGCATCTCACGACGTCGACCATCGCCGTAGAGGTAATGCTCCTAACTCCCGCGTTTCGCAACATGGATGCAACGCTCGAGGAGGCCTCTCTGGTATCCGGCGCGGGAGTCATTCGCACGATCAGAAAAATCGTTGTACCGCTGATGACGCCGATCGTCGGCGTGGTGCTGCTGCTCGGCATCGTTCATTCTTTTCAAGCTTTTGAGTTGGAATTGATTCTGGGATTTCCATTTCGTTTTTACGTCTTCAGTACGCAGATTCACTGGCTGTTGAATCAGCAACCGCCGCAATTTGCCGCCGCGACGGCGTTGGGCAGCACCATATTGTTCCTGATGGTCCCGCTCATAGCTCTCCAGCGCCGTGGCGTCGCGCGGCGCAGTTTCGCCACCGTGAGCGGCCGTTACAAGGGCCAAAAGCAGAGCTTGGGAAAATGGCGGTGGCTGATTTTTGTTATTCTGCTGGGGGTGGCTTTACTGATCACGGTAATCCCTCTTTTGTTTTTAACCCTCGCTTCTTTCATGGCGCGCTTCGGTTATTTCAACGTTCCCAAGCCATGGACCGCGCTGCATTGGAGCCGTGTGTTCGATGATTCGGTATTTCTCGACTCATTGAAAAACACTTTGGTGCTGGCCGGCGCGACGGCGCTGGTATCGATCGCGCTGTTCACCCTGATTGCCTATATCGTCATCCGCACGAACTTTGTCGGCCGTGCCGCTCTCGATATGGTTTCTTGGTTGCCTTCCACTCTGCCGGGAATCATTCTTGGTTTGGGTCTGCTGTCCGTGTTTCTTGGCACGCCGTTTCTGCGGTCGTTGTATGGCTCCATGTTTCTTTTGATCATCGCCACGGTTATCTCCAGCATGACCCTCGGCGTTCAAGTGATCAAAGGCGCGTTGAGCCAATTGGCGGTTGAGCTCGAAGAGGCCGCCAAAGTTGCCGGCGGGTCGGGTTGGAATAGTTTCCGCGATATTGTTTTGCCGATTATCGCGCCGAGCATGTTGCTCGTCGGAACGTTAAGTTTTATCGCCGCTGCACGAAATGTCAGCACCGTGGCTCTTATTTCAACTAGTCGAACGCGGCCGTTGTCTTTGCTGCAACTCGACTTCTTGGTCGAGTCGCGCTACGAAAGCGCTGCCGTCATCGGTATTATCGTCGTCGTATTAACGACCGGGGTTGCCTTGATATCGCGTCTTTTGGGTTTGCGAACCGGTATGGAACGTTGAAATTCACCAGTCGAAATGACGATTAGCCGCTTCAGTGTAAGGATGAA
>VBKY01000245.1 GCA_005879255.1 Deltaproteobacteria bacterium | reverse complement strand
GGAAAGACGATGTATCTATAGATCTCTGTTACCTACCTTCGTCTTCTGAAATGATGGCAGATAAGTCACGCAACCTCAGGGATTCATCGCGGCCACTAACATGAAACTCGCGGGGTAATTAATCGAGCCCATGGCGCGCGAGACCGTGATGCTGCCGTCCTCGAGAGGCTGGCGCATGACTTCCAGAACATTACGCCTGAACTCTGGCAACTCGTCGAGAAACAGGACGCCGTTGTGGGCGAGCGAAACCTCGCCGGGCTTCGGCACCGTGCCGCCGCCCACCAGGCCCGCGTCGGAGATCGTATGATGAGGCGAACGAAATGGGCGAGTGGCGATGATCGCTTGTCCGTTGAGAGTACCGACAACGCTATGAATCTTGGTGGTCTCGAGCGCCTCGGCAAGGGTCAAATCCGGAAGGATCGTCGGCAGTCTCTTCGCCAACATTGTCTTTCCTGATCCTGGCGGGCCGACGAGAATGACATTGTGTCCGCCTGCCGCCGCGACTTCCAGAGCGCGTTTGACATGTTGTTGGCCTTTGACGTCATTGAAATCAGCATTGTACTGCGAATGTTGGTTAAAGAGATCCTCGAGGTTGACAGAGGTCCGCTTAACGGTTTGGGCGCCGTTTAGAAATTCGACGACCTGCGGCAGGTCGTGTACGCCCAAAACTTCGATTTCGTGGACGACCGCGGCTTCGGCAGCATTCGGCTCTGGAAGAATCAGGCCCTTGAAGTTTTCCCGTTTTGCCGCGATGGCGATCGGCAAAATGCCGCGTATAGATTTGACCGACCCATCGAGTGATAGCTCGCCGATCAAGAGGTAGTCGTCGAGCAGTTTCTTTTCAATCAGTCCTTCGGCAGCGAGAATGCCGATAGCCATCGGAAGATCATAGGCCGAGCCTTCCTTTTTAATGTCTGCGGGCGCGAGATTGATCGTGATGCGCTTGGCCGGAAAGGTATAGCCGCAGTTCTTCACCGCGGCCCGAATACGGTCCTTGCTTTCTTTCACCGCGCCTTCCGGTAGACCGACGGTGGCGAGCTGCGGCAGACCAGAAGCGAGATCGATCTCCACCTCGACGCGCAAAGCATCGATGCCGTACAGAGCCGCACTGTTCACTTTGGCGAGCATATGAATCGCAAACGCGCGCGCAGGCTAACAAACGTGGTGGTGAATGACAAACGAAAAATTCTGTGCAATATCGTTCTTGAGCGGAGTTAATCTCACCGTGCAACAAGATCCGCAGCCGATAGTCACCAGAGCCTACCGTGAGCTGAGCATGGCAAAATAGTGCGATCGTTCTCCCACGTCTTGATGACTTCTGAGGAAATATTAAAATAGACAAACGAGCTCGGATTTATCTTTTCGACTCTTCCTACGTTTCCGTGCATGCGCAGGTTCTTTATATGGAAAACAACCCCACCCAAGTCGAAGACACATTTTATATTCTCGCGACTGAAACGACGGCGGATTACGTCACTCAGGTTCTCAAGGACGGTGACACGTTCGCAGTTTTCGACCGCCACGGCGATATTCAAGCGGCTGGCCTCGGGCAAGAAGGTCTCTACCATGAAGGAACGAGATTCATTTCGCGCCTTCAATTCAAGTTGGGCAATGCTCGACCTTTTCTGCTCAATTCCACGGTTCAAGAAGACAATCTTCTCTTTGTCGTGAATTTGACCAATCCCGATGTGTATCGCACCGGGCAACTGATGCTGCCTCGTGGAACTTTGCACATCACACGGACCAAATTCCTGCGCCAGTCGACTTGCTTCGAAACGATCAAGTTTATCAACTACGGTCTCGCTCCAGTAGAAGTCCGTTTTTCGATTGAGTTTGACGCCGATTTCGCCGATCTCTTCGAGGTGCGCGGCATGACGAGGGAACGAAGAGGCATTCGTAGCGATGCAAAAACCGCAACTGATCAACTCAGTTTCGCCTACGCGGGGCTCGACGGCGTAGCCCGCCTGACTCGAATACACTGCGCTCCCGCGCCTAACTATTTAACGACCTCTGAAGCCGTGTTTATCCAACCTCTGGGACCGAAAGAGGAAAAAGAATTCTTTCTAACCTATACGTGCGAGACTGCCGGCGCAGCTCCCGTCGGCTTGAATTACGGTCGCGCGCATGCGGACGCGAAACTGGCGCTGGAGACACTGCGAGCCCGCGCCTGCCGCGTTCACACGTCCAACGAAAAATTTAATGAATGGTTAGCTCGTTCCTCCTCTGATCTTCATATGATGGTTACTTCAACTCCCTTTGGGTTTTATCCATATGCAGGAGTGCCTTGGTTCAGCACCCCGTTCGGACGCGACGGCATAATAACAGCGCTGGAGTATCTTTGGGTTAATCCGGAGATTGCCAGAGGAGTTTTGGCCTTTCTAGCCGGGTCGCAAGCACAAAGGAAAGATCCGGACCGCGACGCCGAGCCAGGCAAGATCCTACATGAAACTCGAAAAGGCGAGATGGCCGCATTACGCGAGATTCCGTTCGACCTTTACTACGGCAGTATCGATGCTACGCCACTGTTTGTGATGCTCGCTGGGGCTTATTTGGAGCGCACGAATGACCTCGAGTTTGTCGGATCAATTTGGCCTCACATCGAATTCGCGCTTCTATGGATGGACAACTATGGTGATCGCGATGGTGACGGTTTTCTCGAATACGCGCGCTATTCACCGAAAGGTTTGACGCAACAGGGATGGAAAGATTCATGGGACTCGGTTTTCCACAGGGATGGGGCGCTTGCAGAGGGGCCGATCGCGCTATGTGAAGTCCAGGGCTATGCCTATGGCGCGAGGATCGCGGGGGCGGCGATTGCTGCAGTACTAGGCGAGACAAAGAAAGCGAAGAGGCTCTTGGCCCGTGCGGAAAAGCTTAGGGAAAATTTTCAGCAACATTTTTGGTGCGAAGAGATTTCGAGCTACGCAATGGCTTTAGACGGCGCCAAGCGGCAGTGCCAAGTAAGCGCGTCCAATGCCGGCCATTGCTTATACGCCGGCATTGCCGAACCGGATCTGGCACAGCGTATCGCAGCTACTCTTATGCAAGAGCACTCGTTCTCAGGTTGGGGTGTGCGCACTCTGTCGATCTCCGAAGCGCGTTTCAATCCCATGTCTTATCACAACGGCTCGATCTGGCCGCACGACAATGCCTTAATCGCCGCGGGATTGACGCGTTACGGTTTTAAGGAAAATGCAAGCCAGATACTCAGGGGTATGTTTGAAGCAAGCCTTTTCGTTGAATATCGGCTGCCCGAGCTGTTTTGCGGTTTTTACCGTCGCGAAGGGGAGGGGCCGGTTCCTTACCCGGTTGCTTGCTCGCCGCAAGCTTGGTCCGCTGCCTCTGTCTTCTTGCTGCTTCAGGCTGTCCTAGGTCTGAAGATTGATGCAGCCGCCTCGAGACTCTCATTCGTGCGTCCGGTAGTGCCGGATTTTCTCGATGAGATTCAAATAGATAATTTGAAAATAGGCGCGGGTTCTGTAGATGTATTGATACAAAGACGGGCACAGCACGCGACGGTCGAGATCGCGCGTCGCGAAGGACAAGTCGAGCTGCTAATTGAAACGTAATCTCGAGGCTAGCTGGATTTCCGCTCGGTTTGATATGGACTTAAGTTGCTAATTGCCTCACCGAGAGGATTCTGTGAGGTCTGTGGACGTGTTTTGCCCTTTTTTCCGAGCAATGCCGTGCGAGCACGACGTTTGGCATCGATGATCCGCTCGTAGATTTTTAAATAATCAACTGCCATCCGAGCAGCCGAGAAGCGTTCATCGAAAACCCGCCTGCAACGCTCTCGATCGAAGTGCTGTACCTTGTCCAACGCCGACAAAGATTCTTCGACATCTTCGACAATGAATCCGGTGACTTCGGGATCAATGATTTCAGGGACGGATCCTCGACGAAACGCGATAGTTGGTGTGCCACAGGCCATGGCTTCGATCATGACGAGACCGAAGGGCTCCACCCAGTCGATTGGAAAAAGCAGCGCGAATGCTTTGCCGAGAAACTCTGGCTTTTCCTTTTCACCGATTTCTCCGATGAACTCGACCAACGGGTGATCCAGTAGAGGCCGGATCGTAGTATCCATATAGTGGGCGTCCACAGGATCGACCTTAGCGGCAATCTTGAGTTTGATATTGGCACGCTTGGCAATCTCAATGGCTCGGTCGACTCTTTTTTCCGGAGAGATTCGCCCGAGAAAAGCCAGATAGTTCCCCGAAGTTTTCTTCAACTCGTAAAGATCGATCGGTATTCCATGATGTACCGTTCCTTGCCAGTTGATCGAAGGTAGGGGTCTTCTTTGGGATGTCGAAATGGAAACTACGGGTACGTCATAGAATTCACGATAAAGCGGCGCCAAATCCGGCAGATCGAGCCGTCCGTGCAGAGTTGTGACGTGGGGTCTCCGGAGTCTTCTCAAGAAAGGAAAATGCAAAAAATCGATATGAAAGTGAATGATGTCGAGGGACGCGGCGTTCTGGAAAACCTGATCCAGTTGCAAAACATGATAAACTAGCGGCATCTTGCAATCAGGATCGAGGCGGAGCGATCGTTTACACGGCGCAATCAAACGACCTTTGGTTAAAGAGTCCCCGCTTGCGAAAAGTGTTACTTCGTGGCCCTGCTTGATCAGCTCTTCGGTAAGATAAGAGACGATGCGTTCCGTCCCTCCGTAATAAAGAGGAGGCACCCGTTCGTAAAGAGGAGCGACTTGTGCGATTCTCATGATTCTTCTTGCTCTCCGATTTAATCAATTTGCTCGGCAATTCCCTTCTATCTGGCGAGAACGGTCGGTACGGGAAGCTTTCGTGTTAAAAAGTCCGCAAGTCACGTGCCATTAGCAAACCATTAGGTTTCGCTCGTCGAGTCTAGATCTGAATGATGAGTTTTGTCGGACAATGACGGATGTTGTGACCAAAATTCTTACATCTTTTAGCCATCTTTGCTAGTTCATTGCATTCATCGCGCAGGCTCGAAGCGCGATCACGGTCGGCGCGCCAGCTTATCCCACAACAGCGTCGATAGTGATGACGATGAACCGCCGATGACTCAGCGATTTATCCAGCTAGAATTTGTCTTTTTTGAAAGACTTGAGCGATGACGGGCGGGCGCGCAGGGCATCATCCTTGGTAACCCGGTCGAAGACGTGCACGCCGCGATTGTGCAGCAACGTCGGCTGGGAAATAATCCGTTTGGCTTGAGCCGGGCAAAGCTCGCAGCGTTTTAACGGCCTATCGGTGACTTTCTGAATCGCTTCAAATCGGTGTCCGTTGGCGCACTGATATTCATAGAGCGGCATGATCGGTATCCGTTGCTATCACAATGATCGTGTCGTCTCAAACGTGGCATGTTATTGCTGCCTCAAACATTTCCTGGTATAAGATTTTATGTTTGCATTGAATCAAGCAGGAGCGCGCAAAACCCAGGCATAGGTCTGGGTTTTTTTTAGCTAGGTTCGGAGGTGAACGATGCTGGAACAGGAAGTCTTACCCGTCGGTTTGACCTTCGATGATGTTTTGCTGATCCCGGCGGAGTCGTCGGTATTACCGCGAGACATCGACGTTTCGACCCGATTGACGGAGCGGATCAAGTTGAACATACCGCTCGTCAGCGCCGCTATGGATACGGTGACCGAGTCGAAAACCGCCATTGCGATGGCCCAAGAGGGCGGCCTTGGCATCATCCATCGAAATCTTTCGGTCGGGGTACAAACCAGCGAGGTCGAAAAGGTCAAAAAATTTGAGAGCGGGATGATCTCCGACCCGATCACGGTCGCGCCGGATCAAAAAATTTCCGATGCCAAAGAAGTCATGAAAAAGTACGGCATCTCCGGGCTGCCCGTGACCCAGAATGGCCGATTGCTCGGGATCCTCACCAATCGCGACTTGCGGTTCGAAAAAAGGCTTGATCGCGCGGTTTCCGAGGTCATGACCAAAAATAACCTGGTGACGGTAAAACCCAGCGTCGACCTCGACGAGGCTAAGGAACTCTTGCATCAGCATCGCATTGAAAAACTTCTGGTTGTCGACGACGAGTTTCGCCTCAGGGGTTTGATCACGGTTAAGGACATCGAAAAGAAAATCCAAAACCCCAACGCCAGCAAAGACGCGCGCGGCCGCTTGCGAGTCGGCGCGGCGGTGGGTGTCGGGGAGGATTGGGAAGAGCGAGTGGATAGCTTGGTACGGGCGGGTGCGGACCTGATCGCCGTCGACACCGCCCATGGCCACTCGAAAAACGTTCTCGACGTGATCGGGCAGATTCGTCGGCGTTATCCCGATCTCGATTTGGCGGGGGGCAACGTGGCTACGGCGGAAGGCACGACGGCGTTGATCGAAGCCGGTGTGAATGTCGTCAAAGTGGGTGTCGGACCAGGCTCGATCTGTACGACGCGAATCGTTTCCGGTGTCGGCGTGCCGCAAGTTACCGCCATTGGCAGCTGCGCCAAGGCCGCGGCGCGTCACAATGTGCCGATCATCGCCGATGGCGGCATCAAATATTCCGGCGATATCACCAAGGCGTTGGCCGCCGGTGCCCATTCCGTGATGATCGGAAGTCTGTTCGCGGGCACGGAAGAAAGTCCGGGCGAGATGATTTTGTATCAGGGACGAACTTACAAAGCCTATCGTGGCATGGGATCGCTCGGCGCCATGGGGCATGGCAGCCGAGACCGCTACGGTCAAGCCGATGTGGCCGACAGCAACAAACTAGTCCCTGAGGGGATCGAAGGCCAGGTGCCTTACAAAGGATCGATGTCGTTCAACATTCATCAACTGGTCGGCGGTCTGCGCGCCGGCATGGGATATCTTGGCTGCAAGGACATCGCCACGCTTCGCGCCAAGCCCAAGTTCATGCAGATTACCGCGGCGGCCCTAAAAGAAGGACACGTGCACGACGTTTTCATCACCAAGGAAGCGCCCAATTACAGAGCAGAATGATACTCGTACTCGATTTCGGTTCCCAGTACACACAGCTCATTGCACGTCGTATCCGAGAGTCCAAAGTCTACTGCGAGATCCATCCATTCAACCTCGCCCTGGCAAAAATCAAAGCGCTTAACCCCGAGGGAATCGTTCTTTCCGGTGGGCCGGCGAGCGTTTACCAAGAGAACGCACCCAAAGTCGATGCCGGCGTCTTCAATTTGCCCGTGCCTTTTCTCGGCATC
Source organism: Deltaproteobacteria bacterium (assembly GCA_005879255.1). Next base: position 16,203 of record VBKY01000245.1, on the reverse strand, counting down.
TGTTACGGCATGGGCATCGTCAACTTGGCCTTTGGCGGCGAGGCTGGCCGCGCTGATCATCGCGAATACGGCGCCGCCGATTTGACCGTCGATATCGACACCGATCTCTTTTGCGGTTTTTCCAAAAATGAATTGACCTCGGTATGGATGAGTCACGGTGACAAGATGACCGCTTTCCCGAGGGGCTGGAACGTGCTCGCGCACAGCAGCAATTCACCCATCGCTGCCTTTGCCGATCCGACGCGCCGCTTCTTCGGCGTGCAGTTTCATCCCGAAGTCGCGCACACGCCGCGTGGACGGGAGATCTTGGACAATTTCATTTTTCGTATCTGCCGCTGTGAGCCCACTTGGACGATGGAACATTTTGGCGAGACCGCGTTGCAGAAAATCCGCGCCGAGGTGGGCGCGGGCCGGGTTCTCTGCGCGCTCAGCGGCGGCGTGGATTCGGCGGTGGCGGCGACCTTGGTTCACCGCGTGATCAAAGAACGGCTGGTCTGCGTTTTCGTCAATAACGGACTCTTGCGCAAGAACGAAGCCGAACAAGTGTGCGGCCTATTCGTCGAGCGATTTGGCCACAGTTTTTACTACGTCGATGCCAGCGAGCAATTTCTTGGCGCATTGAAGGGCCTCGAAGATCCCGAAATCAAACGCAAACGCATCGGCCATACGTTCATCGAAGTGTTTGAAGACCAAGCACGCAAGCTTGGTGAGATCGAATTTTTGGCGCAGGGAACGCTTTATCCCGACGTGATCGAGTCGGTCTCAGTTCTTGGGCCTTCGGCGACTATCAAGTCACACCACAACGTCGGCGGCTTGCCCATCGACATGAAATTCAAATTGATCGAGCCGCTGCGCGAGCTTTTCAAAGATGAAGTAAGAATCCTGGGTAAAGAGCTCGGTTTGCCCCATGAAATGATCCAGCGCCAGCCGTTTCCCGGTCCCGGCCTGGCGATCCGTGTGTTGGGCGAAGTGACCGAGGAGCGGTTGCAAGTATTGCGTGAAGCGGACGTGATTGTGCTCGATGAAATCAAAGCGGTGGGTTACTACGACAAGGTTTGGCAATCGTTCGCGGTTTTATTGCCGGTCAAAACCGTCGGCGTCGTCGGTGACGAGCGCAGCTATGAGAACGTCATCGCGCTGCGCGTAGTCGAGAGCCAGGACGGCATGACCGCTAACTGGGTGCCGTTGCCCTATGAGCTGCTCGGCAGAATTTCTAATCGCATTCTGAATGAAGTGCGCGGGGTTAACCGCGTGGTTTACGACATCTCCTCCAAGCCGCCAGCGACTATTGAGTGGGAATAAGGTATTCCGCTTCCGTCGCTCGCCGTCGTCATTGAACCGACCGATCAGATGGGTGATGATATTCTCCCATATGACGACACAAGATAACGAAATCATTGCCATCGACGGATGGGGATCGACGCCCGGCGCTCCCGAAGTCGTGCGCTTTCTCGAAGGCCCGCAAAAACGCGCGCAGGAGCTCATGCGGGCGACGCGGATTTTTTTCGAATTCGTGCGGGGCTTTCGTGAGCTCCACTTTGTTGGGCCGTGCGTTACGGTTTTCGGCTCGGCGCGCTTCACTGAAAATCATCCTTATTACAGTCTCGCTCGGCAGACCGGTGCCGAACTCGCCAAGGCTGGTTTTACCGTGATGACCGGCGGTGGGCCGGGAATCATGGAAGCTGCTAACCGCGGTGCCAAGGAAGCCGGCGGCCGATCGATCGGCTGTAATATTCAGCTGCCCAAAGAACAGCAGCCAAATCTCTATCTGGATCAGTGGATTACCTTTCGCCATTTCTTTGTCCGAAAAGTCATGCTCGTGAAATATTCTTATGCCTTCATTGCGCTGCACGGGGGGTTCGGCACTCTGGATGAGATTTTTGAAACCGCCCTGCTAATCCAAACGGGCAAGATTCGCGAGTTTGCCTTGGTGTTAATGGGCAAAGAATTCTGGCGCCCGCTAATCGACTTTATGTCCGAACGTCTGGTCAAGGAAAAGACGATCGATCAGATTGATCTCGACCGATTGATCGTCACGGACTCGGCTCGGGAGGCGATAGAGGCGATCACGGAAGTTGCCAAGCGTCGCTTCGGCCTCACCTATGGCGCGCGCATGAAACGCCGTTGGATATTCGGCGAGAAAGAGGTGGCTTAGGAGTGTTCCATGAAGCATATCGCGCAGGTGCTATTGTTTGACCGCAACCAGAAATTGCTGATCTATCTGCGCGAGGACAAGCCCGATATTCCGTTTCCAAATCACTGGGATTTCTTCGGCGGTCACGTCGAGGAAGGCGAGACGCCGGAACAGGCACTGACGCGGGAAATCAAAGAAGAGTTAGGCATCGACTTATCGGCTTGGCAGTTCTTTCGTCGCTATGAGTGCACGGAGGGCGACGCGTATGCCAATGTTAAATACATCTTTCGCGCGAATATCGACAAGCGGCTGGCGGAGCTCGTTCTTTATGAAGGGCAAAGATTGACCAGCATTGCCATGGAGCAGCGGTTTACCTTCTCATTCGCCAATATCCTTGGCCGCGTCTTGGAAGACTTCATCGCCGCCGGTTGGTGGCCGCAAGCTGTGGATAACTCTTCGAGTAAAATTACCGCGAAATAATTGTCGAGCCATTCGCTTTGTGCTAATTGATTAATACCCGCAATGGAACATTCTCGTTTCGTTCATCTTCACTGCCACACCGAATATAGTCTGCTGGATGGCGCGAACAAAGTCGATAAATTGTTCGAGCGCATCAAAGCGCTCAAGCAGCCCGCGGTCGCCATGACCGACCACGGCAACATGTTCGGCGCCGTGGAATTTTACCGTGAGGCGATCAGCCACGGCGTCAAGCCGATCATCGGCTGCGAAATCTACGTCGCGCCCGCCAGCCGCTTCGAAAGGAAAGGCGTCGACAAGGGCCCTAGGGAATATAACAACCACTTGATTCTTCTCGCGATGAACCAGCAGGGTTACCGCAATCTCTGCAAATTGGTGACCCTCGGTTACATGGAGGGTTTTTATTACAAGCCGCGGATCGATAAAGAGCTGCTGCAGGAATTCAACACCGGCCTGATCGCTTTGAGCGCCTGTCTGCAGGGCGAGGTGTCGCAGACGCTGTCCGCGGGTCATTTTGAGAAAGCGAAGCTCGCGGCGGAAACCTACGCGTCCATTTTCGGCGATCGCTACTACATCGAGATCCAAGACAACAAACTCGCGGAACAAGAGAAGGTCAACCGTTTGCTGGTGGAACTGGCCAAGGAAACTTCGATTCCGGTCGTGGCGACCAACGATTGTCATTACGGCGAGCGCGCAGACTTTCACGCGCACGACGTGCTGCTATGTGTCCAGACCGGCAAGACCATCAACGATGACAACCGACTCAAGATGGAAACCGACGAGCTCTATCTCAAGTCCGCCGAGGAAATGACCAGGGGATTCGACTACTGTCCCGGCGCGGTTGAGCGGACGCTGGAAATCGCCGATCGCTGTAATGTCGAAATTGAATTCGGCAAGTATCATTTCCCCACGTTTACCCCGCCCAAGGAGATCAGCCTCGATGACTACCTCGATGAGCTGGCGCACCAGGGCCTCGAAGAACGTCTCGAAGGCGTTACCGATCCGGAGACCAGGAAGAGCTATGCCGAGCGGCTCGAATACGAGCTCGATGTCATCAAGCGCATGCAGTTTCCCGGCTACTTCCTCGTGGTCGCCGACTTCATCAATTACGCGAAGCGCAGTGGTATTCCGGTCGGGCCGGGGCGCGGTTCGTCGGCGGGAAGTTTAGTTGCCTACGCGCTTCGCATCACCGACCTCGATCCGATCCGCCATGTGCTGCTGTTCGAACGGTTTCTCAATCCCGAACGACGATCGATGCCCGATATTGACGTCGACTTCTGCATCCGCGGCCGCGCCCAGGTCATCCAGTACGTCAAAGATAAGTACGGCGCCGACCGGGTCGCCCAGATCGCGACCTTCGGCACCCTCAAAGCCAAGGCGGCGATCAGAGACGTCGGTCGAGCGCTCGGATTTTCCTTCGCCGAGACCGATACGATTGCCAAGCTGATCCCGGCGCCAAAGCAGGGTTTCGATTACCCGTTGGCTGAGTCGATGAGAATGGAGCCGCGCCTGCCTGAGTTGATCAAGAACGATCCGCGGGTGAAGACTTTGATGGACCATGCGCTGCGCTTGGAAGGACTCGTGCGGCACGCCTCGACCCACGCCGCCGGCGTGGTCTTGTCGAACTTGCCGCTGGTTGATCATCTGCCGCTATTTGTCGATAAAGAAGGCGGTATCGTCACGCAATTCGACATGAGCTGCGTGGAGAAGATCGGGCTGGTCAAGTTCGATTTCCTCGGCCTAAAAACGCTCACGCTGATTCATGATTGCTTGAAGCTTATCGACGCGACTCGTGGCGAAAAGATCGATCTCAACCACCTACCTCTTGACGACAAGAAAACTTATCGCACTCTTTGCAACGGCAACACCACCGGCGTGTTCCAACTGGAAAGCGGCGGCATCCGTGAAATGACGGTAAAAATCCGGCCGAATTGTTTCGAGGACCTTGTCGCGATTCTGGCGCTCTATCGGCCCGGTCCCCTCGACAGCGGCATGGCCGAAGAATACATCAAGCGCAAACACGGCAGAGAAAAGATCAAGTATTTGCACCCGCTACTCGAGACGATCCTGAAAGACACTTACGGGGTCATTGTCTACCAGGAACAGGTCATGCAAATCGCTCAGGTGCTCGCCGGTTATACCATGGGCGATGCCGATATGTTGCGGCGGGCCATGGGCAAGAAAGATCCCGAGGAGATGGCGGCGCAGCGCGAGCGCTTCGTCGAAGGGGCGCGCGGCAAGAAGATCGATGACAAGATCGCCGCGGAAATTTTCGACCAAATGGAGACCTTCGCGCGCTACGGGTTCAATAAATCGCACTCCGCGGCGTACGCATTGGTGTCCTATCAAACCGCGTATCTGAAGACCCACTATCCGGTGGAGTTCATCGCCACGTTGATGACCTCCGAAATGGGCGACACCGACAAGGTCATAAAAAATCTCGCCGAATGCCGCGGCAAAGACATCGAGGTATTGGCGCCCGACATCAACGAAAGCCGCGCCGACTTCACGCCGGTGGGAAGTAAGATTCGCTTCGGCTTGGCGGCGGTTAAAAATGTCGGCGAAAAAGCCGTCGAAGTGATTCTCGAAACCCGCGCGAAAGATAGGCCCTTCGAGTCGCTCTTTGACTTTTGCCGGCGCGTCGATACGACGGCGGTCAATCGGCGTGTCATTGAGAGCTTGATCAAGTGCGGCGCGTTCGATTCGACGCAGGTTTCGCGCGCGCGCATGTTCGGCGCGCTGGATGATGCGATGAAGGCCGGCCAGGCGCATCAGCGGGATCAGTCGAGCAATCAAATCGATATCTTCGGCATGCTCGGCGCACCGACCCGAGGCGGCAAAAAAGCCGGCGATATTTATCCTCAGGTGAGCGAATGGTCGACTCAGGAGGCGCTGGCGTTCGAAAAGGAAGCGCTCGGTTTCTACATCACCGGCCATCCCTTGGATAAATTCGATCGAGTGCTTAAAAAAATTGCCAGCGGAATGATTGCCACGTTAAAGGAAAAGGGGCAGCCGGGAGACGTTAAGATTGGCGGCGTGGTCTCGGCGTTGCGACTGCGCAACACCAAAAAGGGCGACCGCTACGGTAGTTTCAATCTCGAGGACAAGACCGGTTTCATCGAGGTGCTCGCATGGCCGGACACGTACAAAAAATGTTCCGGTTTACTCGGCGCTGATGATCCGATCTTTGTGAAGGGGCGGCTGGAAGTGGGCGAGGAACGCATTCAGGTGATCGCCAACGACATCGAGGCGTTGAGCGAAGCCGCCAAGAATCAAAAATACGGGACCGTCAATGGCAACGGCGAAAAGATCCACCTCTACGTCCGTGAAGCGGAGGTTTCCGCCGAAGAATTGGTCATCTTGCGCGATACCCTGCTCGATTTTCCCGGTCGGTCAACGGTTTATCTCCACCTGCTGCAATCCGTAAACGGCGAAACCGTCATCGAGCTTCCCGATCAAGTGCGCATCGCCTCGACGCCGGAGCTCGTCGGTACCGTAGAACGGCTCTTTGGGGCGCGGGTCAGTTTCCATTCGCTGGTATCTTGAAACAAGTGATTTCCACGCAACGGTCGAAGGAAAAGGCCTTGTTGGTCGGCGTCGAGCTGCCGTCAGGAGATCACAAAGTCCCGCTGCAGTATAGCTTGGATGAGCTCGAGCGCCTGGCGAAAACCGCGGGCGCGTCAGTTCTCGGCAAACACAGCCAGCAGATAAAAAACGTCACACCGGCGACGCTGATCGGCAGAGGCAAAGTCGATGAAATTCAAAAAAGCTTAGAACGAACGCATGCAGATCTCGTTATCATCGACGAGGATCTTACCCCGGCCCAGCAGCGCAACCTGGAAAGCGCCTTCAAAATCCGTGTTATTGACCGTAGCCAATTGATTCTTGATATTTTTGCCCAGCGCGCGCGCAGCAGCGAAGGCAAGGTCCAAGTGGAGTTGGCCCAGCTGGAATACCTGTTACCGCGCCTGACGCGCCAGTGGACCCACTTGTCGCGGCTCGGCGGCGGTATCGGCACGAGGGGACCGGGCGAAACCCAGCTGGAAGTGGACCGCCGGCGAATACGCGAGCGCATCGGCCATCTCAAGCGGCGGCTCAAAACCGTCGAGCGCACGCGCACGTTACAACGCAAGGAACGCGACGCGGTGCCCTTCGCAACGGTCGCGTTGGTCGGCTATACCAACGCGGGAAAGTCGACGTTGATGAACACGCTCACGCGCGCCGGCGTGTTTGTCGAGGATAAGCTCTTTGCCACGCTCGATCCGACGACGCGCGCGCTGCGCTTGCCGAACGGCGACAAAGTGATGATCGTCGATACCGTCGGCTTCATCAATAAGATCCCCCACTCATTGATCGAAGCATTCAAGAGCACGCTGGAAGAGGTCAGTCGCGCCGACCTGCTGCTTCACCTGGTCGACATGGCCAACCCGCTCTACGACGAACACGTCGACGTGATCGAAAAAGTGCTCGACGAAATCGGCGCCGGCGAAATTCCGTCGGTGCTGGTGCCAAACAAAGTCGATCTCGCCTCATCGGCCGGGGCGAGGCAACTCAAATCGGCAAAGGGATGCGATGTTTGTCCCATATCGGCTTTGACCGGAGCCGGCGTTACGCAGTTAATGGAGACCGCCGGCAAGATTCTCGACCGAAAAAAAGAACGGTTTCACGCCTGCTTTACCCCGGCGCAAGGCGGGCTGGTTGCGCTACTACGCGAGCGTGGCCGCATCGTCAAAGAAAAATATGACGGCGATTTGCTCCGCGTCACCGCTATGGTCACGCCAAAGTTGGCCGGGCAAATGCGCAAGCTCTTGAACGCTAATGGAGTTCAGGCGGAATGGCTATCGTAAATCGCGATGTTGAATCTGCCCAATTGTTTAACGCTCGTTCGCATTCTGACGATCCCGATCTTTCTGGAATTTCTCGCCTACCAGTTTTATGGGCAAGCGCTGGCGGTTTTTATCCTTGGGGGGTTCACCGATTTCTTGGACGGCTTGATCGCCCGCAAGATGAAGCAGCAAACCGCTCTCGGCGCCTACCTGGATCCGGTTGCCGATAAACTACTGGTGATCACTTCTTTCGTTATGCTCGGCGCCATCGGGGGTATTCCCATGTGGCTCGCCGTTGTCGTCATCGTCAGGGATATCCTGATCATTATCGGTTACGCCATCATCTACGTGCTGGTTGAAGAACCCCTGCAAGTGAAACCGAGCCGGCTCGGGAAGTGGAGCACAATGCTGCAATTGGTGACCGTGGGCGTGGCGCTGGCGTTACTCTATGACCCCACAGTATTTAGCGCGCCATTTCTGGATTCATTTGTCTGGGCGACCACTGTCACCACCGTGGTGTCGGGTTGCCAATATCTTTATCGAGGACTGCTCTGGCTGCAAAATCGCGCCGCCAGTATCAACCGTCCCGGTTGACACGCTGGGGAAAAATTGGTAATAAAATCGATCTCTTGCACTGTTTAAATCTATCGTTGTTCGGTCCCGGTGAAGCGCCCATGTAATGCGTTCAGTACTCGCTAAGTCGACTCGTTCGGGCCACTCCTGTTCGGTCTTGCAGGCACGTAGCTCAGTGGGAGAGCGCTTCCTTGACACGGAAGAGGTCGGCAGTTCAATCCTGCCCGTGCCTACCATTTTTTTTTAACCCGACAGCATGGATACGATTCACGTCACATTACCTGACGGAAAAGCCGTCGACGTTCGTCCTGGCAGCAGGATCGCCGAAGTCGTCGCTTCGGCGGGCCTGAAGAAGGACATCATCGCGGCTAAGGTCAACGGCCGGCCGGTGGATTTGCAGCATGCTTTGGAGAGCGACTGTGCGGTCGAGTTGGTGTCGCCGAATAGCGCCGAGGGCCTCGATATCTTACGGCACTCCACCGCCCACTTGATGGCCCAGGCGGTGCAGAATCTCTTCCCCGGCACCCAAGTGACCATCGGGCCGACCATCGAGGATGGGTTTTACTATGACTTCAAGCGGGACAAGGCTTTCTCGCCGGAAGAGCTGGAACAAATCGAAAAGCGGATGCAAGAGCTGGCCAGAGCCAATTTGACCATCACCCGTGAAGAGATGCCGCGCGCTCAGGCGATCGATCTATTTCGGAAGATGGGAGAAGATTACAAAGTCGATCTCGCCTCAAGTCTCGCTCTATCGCCAGGGCGACTGGATCGATCTTTGCCGCGGACCTCATGTGCCGAGCACATCTGCGCTCAAGGCATTTAAACTGACCAGCCTCGCCGGAGCGTATTGGCGCGGAGACTCTCGCAATGAACAGCTCCAACGAATCTATGGTACCGCGTGGGCCAACCGAAAGGACCTGGATGCCTACCTCAAGCGCATCGAAGAAGCCAAACAGCGCGATCATCGCCGTCTGGGCCCGGCCTTAGACTTATTCTCGCTTCATCCGATCGCGCCGGGCTCGCCGTTTTTCCATCCCAAAGGCACGATCATCTACAACATCCTGATTCAGTTTATCCGCTCCCTTTACGATCGGTACGGCTACACCGAAGTCGTCACTCCGCTCATTTACAAGACCGATCTGTGGAAAACTTCGGGACACTACGAGGCCTTCAAAGACGACATGTTTCTGATGGAGGTGCACGACGGCGAGTACGGCGTGAAGCCGATGAACTGTCCGGGGCATTGTTATCTTTTCACGACGCGAAAGTACTCCTATCGCGATCTTCCCATTCGTTATGCCGACTTTAGCCGCCTGCACCGCTTCGAACAGTCGGGCGTTCTTTCGGGTTTGACTCGGGTACGTTCGTTCGCCCAGGACGATGCGCATATTTACTGTACGCCGGAACAGCTCGACCGCGAGCTCGAACAATTTGTCGCGATGACCAAGGAGGTCTATAAGGTCTTTGGCTTCGACCGCATCGAAGTCACTCTCCAAACCCGTCCCGAAAAGTTTCTCGGTCGCATCGAATTGTGGGACGCGGCAGAAGCAGCGCTCCGCCGCTGTCTTGAACAGTCGGGATTTTCAGTGAAAATTCTTCCGGGGGAGGGGGCATTTTACGGGCCCAAGATCGGCTTTGATTTTCGCGATGTGCTGGAACGTTCGTGGACTCTTGCGACGGTGCAGATCGACTGTGCCATGCCTGAGCGGTTCGGCCTCAAGTACGTGACGTCGGAAGGAACCGAGGCAACTCCGGTCATGCTACACCGGGCCGTCTTGGGGTCCATTGAACGCTTTATCGCGATCCTTCTAGAGCATTGTGCCGGCGCTTTTCCGCTATGGCTCGCGCCGGTTCAGCTCAAGATATTGACAGTGACTGATAATCAGATGGAATATGCTAAAACGGTATTCGATCAGCTGCGCGCTGCGGGTTGGCGGGTTGAGTTGGATGGCCGAAACGAGAAACTCGGCTACAAGATCCGCGAAGCCCAACTGGCGAAAATCCCTTATGCCGTTGTCATCGGCGATAAGGAAGCTGAGGCGCAAATCGTCGCGCCACGCCGCCGGGGCGGCGAAAACCTAGCGCCCCTGCCGCTTGGCGAATTTATCGAGCGGCTGCGCGGCGAGGTTGCACAAGAAATGGGAGAAGCATAGAGATATAACAATCGAACCACGGATGGAGGTGGCTTATCGCAAGAGAAGCGAGGATCAATCATCAAATTCGCTCCCGTGAAGTCCGGGTGATCGGACCGAAGGGCGAGCAGCTCGGAGTGCTGGCGTTGCATGAAGCGCTCAAGCAAGTGGAAGCGCTGGAGATGGATTTAGTCGAAGTCGCGCCGGACGCCCAACCGCCGGTCTGCCGCATGATGGATTACGGCAAGTTTCGCTACGAGCAGAAAAAGAAATCCCACAGCGGGAAAAAGCACTCGGTCGTCGAAGTCAAGGAAGTCAAAATGGGTTCTCGCACAGACGCTCATGACGTCGAGCATAAAGTCCGCAATATTCGCCAGTTCATCGAGAAAGGCCAAAGAGTCAAAGTATCGGTCTTCTTTCGCGGACGGGAAATCACCCATCCCGAGCTCGGCAGGCAGATGCTCAGCGGCGTGGTCACTCAGGTGCAGGACATCGCCAAAGTAGATATCGAACCGCGCTTGGAAGGGCGAAATATGGCGATGTTATTGACGCCCAAAGCATGATGACGGTCATGTTGAGTAGGATCAAAATCTGAGGAGTCACAGGTGCCAAAAATCAAAACCAACAAAGCGGCAGCGAAAAGATTTCGCGTGACGGGAAGCGGAAGAATTAAACGCAACAAAGGATACAAACAACACATCCTTTCGTCCAAGAACAAGAAGCGCAAACGCCATCTGCGCCAGTCGGCGATGGTATCGGCGGTGGAGACTAAGAACATCCGCAAACTAATACCTTATAAATAAGTAACCAGGAGCTGAGGAGTGAGAGTTGCAGTAGCCGAGAGTATTTTACTCGGTCCGCATCGCGCAGTACTCGAACGAGGGAGGAGTTTCTAAAGTGCCTAGAGCCAAAGGTGGAAGTAAATCGAGACAGAGACGCAAAAAAATAATGAAGCTGGCCAAAGGCTACGTCGGTGGCCGAGGCCGGCTCTATCGTTCCGCGCGGGAGACCGTCGAGCGCGCGCTGGCGTTTGCTTACCGTGACCGAAGGATCAAGAAGAGAACCTTTCGCGGATTATGGATTACCCGCATTGGCGCGGCGGCGAAGATCAACGGTCTCTCTTATAATCAGTTAATCAGAGGCCTCAAGCAGGCCGGCGTCGAGCTGGACCGCAAAGTTCTCGCGGAAATCGCCGTCGTCGATATGCCGGCGTTCGGCCAAATAGCCCAGACCGCAAAATCTCACCTAGGCGCTTGAGCGCCTGAGTATTTCAGTCGAATGAACGATTCACTGGAAGCTCTCCGAGGAGAGGTTCTGGCGCGAATCCAGCAATCTAACTCCGCGGCAGAGCTCGAACAGATACGGGTCGAGGTTCTCGGCCGCAGCGGTCGCGTGACGCTCATGCTGCGCGGGCTCAAAGATCTTCCGGCGGAGCAGCGACCGAGCGCCGGCGAGCGACTCAACCAGCTGCGCCGCGATCTCGAACAGGGTTTGGCGGAGCGCCTGAGTGTGGTTACGCAGCAAGCCCAAGCGCAGGCGCTAAAAGAACAGCGCGTCGATATTACTCTCCCCGGAAGTCGCTGGGCGAGGGGAAGCACTCATCCACTGACGCTGGTGATCGATGAAATCATCGACATTTTCTGGGGAATGGGCTTTGAAATCGCCCGCGGGCCCGATATCGAGGACGATTACCATAACTTCGAAGCGCTCAATATTCCCAAAGACCACCCGGCGCGGGACATGCAAGATACCTTCTTCGTATCCAATGGACGTTTACTTAGAACGCATACGTCGCCGGTACAGATCCGCACCATGGAAAACCGCAAGCCGCCGCTGCAAGTGATCGTGCCGGGAGCGGTCTATCGCCACGATGACGACGCCACGCACTCGCCGATGTTTCATCAGGTCGAGGGTTTCATGGTCGATCACAGGATTGCCTTCTCTGATCTCAAAGGCGTGCTGACCCACTTTTTACGGGAGATATTTAACCGAGACGCGGGCGTGAGATTTCGTCCAAGCTTCTTCCCGTTCACCGAGCCGAGCGCGGAGATCGATATTCAATGTGTGATCTGCGGTGGTAGCGGAGCGCATAAGTCGGGCCAGGCCTGCCGGGTATGCAAGTCCAGCGGCTGGCTGGAAATCCTTGGCGCGGGAATGATCGATCCAGCGGTTTTCAAGTTTGTCGGCTATGATCCAAAAAAATTCTCCGGATTTGCTTTTGGCATGGGTGTGGAGCGGATCGCCATGCTGAAATACGGTATCGATGACATTCGCTTGTTCTTCCAAAATGACCTTAGGTTCTTGAGGCAATTTAGCTGAGAGGAAGGGAATGATGGAATACTGGAATACAGGAATATTGGTCTTAAAACCCATTACTCCAACACTCCAGTACTCCATCACTCCAATCCTATGAAGTTCACGTTCAACTGGCTGAAAGAGTTCGTCAAGGTCACCGCTGGGCCTGCAGAGCTTGCCAAGCTGCTCACCATGGCGGGTCTTGAAGTCGAGTCCCTCGTGCCTCAGCGCGAAGCGGAGTCGAACGCCGAAGACTGGTTGTTCGAGATCGCGGTCACGCCCAACCGTGGCGATTGTTTGGGCATCGCGGGAATCGCCCGCGAAGTCGCAGCTCTGACGGGTGGTCAACTGCTGTCGATCCCATCGAGCCCGGCCAAAAAAGATGCAACGATCAACAAACGCATTAGTCTGATCATCGAAGACCCGCGTCTGTGCCCCCGGTATTCGGCGCGGATCGTCGACGAAGTGGCGGTTTCCGCCGCACCCGCGTGGTTGCGCTACCGCATCGAGTCCTGTGGTATTCGCTCGATTAACAACGTGGTCGATATCACCAACTACGTGATGCTCGAAACCGGCCAGCCGCTCCACGCCTTTGACCTCGACCGTTTGCCGGCGAAACAGATCGTCGTGAAACCTGCCGGAGGGGTCAAGAAATTTACCACGCTCGACGGCGTGGAGAGAGAGCTACTTGCCGAAGATCTGCTGATTTGCGCCGGGGAGACACCTGTCGCCCTCGCCGGTGTGATGGGCGGCATGGATTCCGAAGTGGCAGACTCCACACGCTCACTCTTGCTCGAAGGCGCTAATTTCGCGCCGACGTCGATCCGCCGCACCGCCAAACGGCTCGCGCTCCATAGTGAAGCCTCGCATCGTTTTGAACGTGGCGTCGACCCTGTAGGAACGATTGCAGCCCTCGACCGAGCGGTCTATTTGCTGATCGAGCATGCCGGTGCCAAAGCGCTTGCAGGGGTGGCCGATCGCTTTCCCGGCAGAGCGAAAGCGTCGACGATTTTGCTGCGCGAAGAGCGCATCGAGAAACTTCTTGGTTTAGAGATAAGTCGCAAACAAGTCGAAAAGCTGCTTCGCTCCCTCGGCATGAAAACCGAGCGGCAAGGGCGAAGCGGCAGCCTAAAGGTCATTCCGCCGACGAGTCGTGCGGATATTATACGCGAGGCGGACGTGATCGAGGAGCTGGCGCGTGTGCACGGCTACGATCGCATTCCCACCACCCTGCCGTTGGTCAGATGCTCAGGCGGAAAGCACGATTCGCGCCTGGGGTGGGAGAGAAAGCTCCGCTCTCTCTTGGCCGGCGAAGGAATGACCGAGGTCATTAACCTGCCGTTTACCAGCGAAGCATTGAATCGAACTTTCGCCGGACCCTGGGCAAGCGCCGCGACCGTCACTGTGCTTAATCCACTGGCAAAAGAAAACGCCGAGATGCGCGGCAGTCTGTTGCCCGGACTGCTCGACAATTTACGGCTTAATCTGGCATACCAAGCGCAGAGTTTTTGGGTGTACCATCTGGGCAAAGTCTTTCGTTCGACCGCAGACGGAGAGAACACGGAGCGGCAGTGTGTCGCTGCTTTGCTGTACGGCCCTCGGCCGCGCTACGGCCTGCGCGTGAGTGACGAATCACCGTCGGGATTTCTCGATTGCAAAGGGTTGGTGGAAGCCGTCTTGGATCTATTCCGCGTGCGCGAGTTGGTACGTTGGAGCGCCACAGCACCTGGAGTTTTACATCCCGGGAGGTCGGCGAGCCTGCGCTACGGCGAGACCGAGCTGGGCTATTTGGGCCAGCTCCACCCCGACGTCTGCGATCAACTGGCCGTTCCGCCGGTGTTGCTGTTCGAACTTGACTTCGAGAAACTGCTTGAGTATGCTCCGCGGCGAATAACGACAAGGGCGCTTCCGCGTTTTCCGGCCGTCGAGCGAGATGTTGCGATTGTGGTGGATCGCGACTTTGGCTCGCAACAAATCGTCAGTTGGATCCAGAATCTCGGCGAAGCTTTGATCGAACATGTTGAAGTTTTCGACCAGTACGTTGGCGCTCCGATTCCGGAAACGAAGAAAAGCTTGGCCTATAAAATTTCTTATCGCGCCGAGGACAGAACCCTAACAGACAGTGAGATCAATGCGCTGCACCAGAGCCTGGTGGACCGGCTTGGCAAGACGTTTGGCGCCGAGCGGCGCAGCTGACTGAGCTGAGAGAAGAGGTAGAAAAATGACAAAAGCAGAAATCATCACGCGAATCTACGAGAAAGTCGGCTTCTCGAAAAAGGATGCTACCGATGTGGTCGAGGCCACGTTCGACATTATCAAAGGCTGCCTGGAGCGCGGCGACAAGGTAAAAATCTCCGGCTTCGGCAACTTTGTCGTCAATACGAAGCGGCCGCGCAAGGGCAGAAATCCGCAAACCGGCGATGAGATCATCATCGTCGGCCGGAAAGTGTTGACCTTCAAGGCCAGCCAAATCATGAAGAAGAGCTTGAACAGCATGGGAACAACTGCGCCGTCATCGTCGCCGACGTCCGCCGCATCCGAATAAACCTTGGCGATGCCTGCCCGTCTGCCGGAAAAAATTTACTTCAAGATCGGCGAAGTGAGTGAAATCGTCGGCGTCGAACCCTACGTTTTGCGCTATTGGGAAACCGAGTTCGACTTGCTCAGGCCGTCGAAGGCGCCATCGAAACACCGGCTCTACAAAAAACGCGACGTCGAGTTGTTGCTCGATATCAAGCGGCTGCTTTACACGGAAGGCTTTACCATCGAAGGCGCGCGCAAGAAACTGAAAGAAACCAAGAAAGAAGAAAAGGACCAACTCAAGCTGCCGCTGGCTGAACAGAAATACAAGAGCGCGCTGGTCAAGCTCAGAAAAGATTTGGAGTCGCTCCGCAAATTGCTCTCCTAGTTTCCTTGTTCTCAACTCTTCAGCCGATCGCCGCGCAAACGCGGCGCGCGCCGCTCATCAGCAACCAACGAAAATTGCTTTAACCCCGACGGAATGGTAAATATCCTGCAGCCAACTAATGTCGGGGCGTAGCGCAGCCTGGTAGCGCACACGCTTGGGGTGCGTGTGGTCAGCGGTTCAAATCCGCTCGCCCCGACCATTCCTTTCCCGCCCTGCTAAATTCGAAGCACGAAACCTTATATTGGGTCCTGAGCGATGTCGAAGGATTCGAAGCTCGAAACAATATCAAATGACAAAAGGATTCAATGTTCCAAACAACCTCGATTCGGACCACCCGCCCGTCGAAGGTGAGGCAGAGATTGCCGCTTCTGGGAATTCATAACCGCGACCACGCGGCCAGAATCATCTGCCGCATTCTTCTCGCTCAGCCGCGTTTGCTCAGCCTCGCCAGGATCTTTTCGCGCGGCATCATCTGGCCCAGCTCGTCCAGACTTTGGGGTCGGCCATGATATTTGCTATTTTAGCGGCGCGCATGCTAGATGCTCAGTCGCCATGGCACGGCAAAAGAGAGTGGAATATCCAGGGGCGCTGTATCACGCGATCACCCGAGGGAATCAACGACAAAAGATTTTCAAAGATGATCGGGATCGAACGAAGTACTTGGAGCTGCTCTCTCGCCTAAAGGAGCTCTGTTCGTTTCGCATACACGCTTACGTTCTGATGCCATGTGCACTTGCTCGTGGAAAGTGGCGGGATTCCGCTGTCACGGATAATGCAAAGATTGGGCACCGGTTACACCCAGTACTTCAATCGCAGGCACGGACTTGTGGGCCATCTATTTCAGGGGCGCTACAAGGC
>VBKY01000244.1:7873-28350 GCA_005879255.1 Deltaproteobacteria bacterium | reverse complement strand
TCCCGTATTTATCCAGCGCTTCCATCAGCCTCCAAATGCCCACCCGAGGACCGTAGTCCCGCCATCCGTAATTTATGATATCGGGAACTAGATTGAATGGTTGATGGCCGACAGAAGGAATTTCGAATTCGAAGTGTTCGATGTTCGGGATGACACACAGTGCCACTCGCGCGCCGTTTGGCCATTTAATAGGTTGTCTCTTTATGCTCGGAGAATAATCGTAGCGATCGTGATCCATAGGAAGGCTCCCTGCGGTATTTCGCTAATTTGCCTACTCCAGCAGTTTACTTCTCGGCTGGCTCGTACTTACTGATCCAGTCAAGAACCTCGCTCAGTCGTGTTACATCGCAATATTTTTGTCCGATATCGAACAGATTAGCCAGGTGGGGACCCTCGGCCCGATCGCCGACACACTCCTCTGGGACAATGCCGTAATAACCGTATTGCACCGTATCGATACAGGTTGCGCGAACACATCCGCTGGTCGTACAGCCCGTGACTATTAGGGTGTCGATGCCCATGCCGTGGAGAGTGGTATCCAGATGTGTGCCAAAAAATCCAGACGGGTATTTCTTTATAACTAAAATATCATCATCCGTTTTGCCAAGACGCGGATCGATCTCGACCCACTTGGAATTGAGTTGGAGCAACTTGCTAGACGGAACCTTCTTTATCCATACGCCAGCGTCTTTGAGGTGTTTTTCATATCCAGTGGTGGTGAAAATGACCGGAATGTCTTTCGCGTGGGCTGCATCGATCAACTTTCTGCAGGACTCGACGACTCTGTCCAGGTCCCCGCCCAAAGGAAAACTAGGATCGGTAAAACCTAACTGAAGGTCGATAACCACAACGGCGGGCTTCTTGCCAAATCCCATTTGACTGCCGATGCCCCGCTCTTGATAAAACTTACGATCTCTCTCGAACATGTCCTTGGACATAAATCCTCCTTAACGGACTGTCGTTTTATTCTTTGTAATAATTTTTATAGTACCAGTTGGCGATTTCGCTGCCCGTGGTCAACCAGACGTCCTTTTGGCGCGCGATGTATTCCAACGCCTGAACAAAATATTTGTGACGGAAGGGAACATTGACGATGAACGGATGCACCGCAATGGCCATGACTCTGCCGCTGGTCTTTCCTTCCTCGTAAAGGACGTCAAACTGATCTTTGATGGCCTGCATGAAATCCGCGCCGCTGTTTCCCTTCCCCAGGAAAAACGGAATGTCATTGATCTCCACAGAATAAGGCACTGAGATCAGCTTCCCTTTTTTAACTTTCATGGGATAGGGCTGGTCATCGTTACACCAATCGCAAAGATAACGGATGCCTTCTTCGGCCAACAGATCAGGAGTGATAAAGGTTTCTGCCAGAGCCGGGCCTAACCATCCCTCGGGAGCCTTTCCAACCGTCTTGGTAATGGTTTGAATCGTCTCCCGGATCACCTTCCTCTCCTCTTCCTCCGATAACCCGTTCAGCAGGCGAGAATTGGTTATGCCGTGCCCCAGAAATTCCCAGTTCCGCTTCTTACCTTCTTCTATGATAATCGGATAGTGCTCGCAGACCGATGAATTCAGAGTCACGCTGCCGCGCATCCCGTATTTATCCAGCGCTTCCATCAGCCTCCAAACTCCCACTCTGGGCGCGTAGTCCCGCCAACCATAGTCAAGTATATCGGGGACAAGATTCGACGGGTACATAGAAGTCGAAGGAATTTCGAACTCGTAGTGTTCGATGTTGGGGATGACCCAGACTGCCACTCTTTCACCGTTTGGCCATTTGATCGGCTCCCTTTTTATAATAGGAGAGTAGTCATACCGATTATGATCCATATAGAGCCTCCTTTTTATTCCCCAAGTCTTAGCAATCTTTAGCGACGCGCTCGCTGAAGCATCGCAGTTGGTGTACACCAGTTATCTATTGTGAGGTCCGGGGAGTTGACTCTAAACTCAGTGTCTCCAATCTTATTATAAAAATCGACGTTGGAATGGAAATCTCTCTGTAAGTCAGCGAAGATAATCCCCGTCAAATCAGGAGCCGTACCACCAGCATTATCAGACACTCCGGTATCTCCCCAGATAAAAAGAAGATATTTCCATAGCTTTCCTGCTTGATCCCAAATATCAGCCTGTTCAGTTATGAGGTAGATGGGATCAAAATATACACGTTTCTTGCTATAGTTGGCGCCGGGGAGATGAGGAACCCCATCCAGGAGAAGCATTTCAGGCCGCAGCTCCCAGGTGGAACGGGGAAATTTATCGGGAAAAGGAGGAAAGACAAAGTCTTCCCTTGTGGCGCCCTTCGCCCTAGTTCCCAGGTTGCTCGGCGACGGACCAAGCATCGGCTTGCGGCCGGCGAGAGTCCATGACCAAGTGAGAACGGGGTCAGCTTGGATATCAAAGTCCGTTGTGTAGGCTACGTTATAGGGCGTTGCCGGCTCGAATCTCTGAGTGGAGGGAACGCGCCGCGTTCGTCGGAGTGTCGGGATGTAAAGATCAGTTTCCGGGAGCTTTGAGCCGTCGTAAAAAACTGTTGATAAGACCCCCAAGCCATAAGAGTCAAAGGGCTTGTTGATGGATAAGAGATTCCGATGAAGCTCGTCTTTATATTTCGAGTTTACCGGTTTGGGGTCGAGGACAAGCCGGCCCACGCTTTGAATCTGCAAGAAAAGCGCTTCATCTCTTCGGACTACGGTGCCGCTGGTGTCTATATGGGTAACGGTTGAAACTACTATGAGGTTGTCATAGCGGCGCGGGCTAAATTTATAATCCCACATCGCTTCAAGGGCAGTCTGCGGTTCAGGAAAAGGACATCCACCTATCCACGTTCCCCCACCCTTGTGCCAGAGTTGCCCATTCTTGTCCAAGACTGCCTGACCTTTGTTACGTAATGTAGCTGCTATCCAGAACTTGGGCTGGGTTGCCTCGGGTCTTAGTGTCGTTTCTCCGATCTTGATTTGACCGCCGCGTTGAAGCTCCACCATCAGGCCTTCCGGAGCAATGTCTTTGATAAGCTCGACGTTGTCTTTTGAAATCACCATCCCCGGCTTGATTTTTCCCTTAGTATATTTCTCGATAGAAAGGACCTCTTCGGGATAGGCCGCCTCAACAGTCTTACCAGCATCGATCAGCGAAAGCACCGGCTGGAGCAGACCTGCTCCCACAAAAGCGCCGGCTCGTTTTAAAAACCCCCTTCTCGTCCAATAATTGAAATAGTTCAGGTCTTCATAGTTTCGCTTTTTCATGTTCTCTCCTTCAATTCAGATCTTGCTCAGTTCAAAAACCATAGGTAAAACGGAAAAACGGCCCATTGACAAAACTGAGGTTGTTTCCGAAGCGAGAGCCCCTTCTTTCCGCTCCGCCAAATTTATTATAAAAGAGATCCAGCCGGACATGGTTCCCCATCTCCCAGTGAACCCCGGGCTGCAGCCAGTGTGCGTCATCGGTGTCGAATAGGCCAAAGAATTCAAGCGACATTCGTTTCTGTAAAAGAGGCTGCTGAAAGAAAACTGAGAATACATGCTGGTTGCTGTCTAGCTTGGCTCCCGTGGCATCCGTCAAGCCTGCCTTATTGCCGCTTGTGTATGTTTCAAAGAATTGAAAGCCGATGGTCATAGAGTCCAATCCGGGAATGACATAGGTCGGCCGATCTATTGCCAAAACGGTTTTCCAAACAGATCGATCGACAACTTTCGTCGGAGTCCCAGCCGTATTGCTTGCAAACGGAGCGTTTGGCGTTACAGTGGTCTCGGCCCGCAACACTGCTCCCGCCCAGGTCCAGTTATAGTTTGCTGACCCGCCAACGATGTAGATCCGGGGGTGCTCGCCTTTGAGAAGAATACATGGGGTAGCTGCCGGTAATACTGGGAATAAGCAACCCGAAAGATTGACTCCTCGCGAGATCCCGTTCAGTGAAAACTGCACCGGCTCTAGACTACCGGTGATCCGTCCACCTACGGTCGGTTCTCCCTGCTTTACTCGGTTACGAACCTTAAGGAATGCCGGCACGACATTGAAAGGGGAACCTTGCGGAGGAAGTATGGTCGGCACTACGGCTCCGGGATTCAAGATAAACTCAGCGGTAAGATCAGGAATCGTCTCATTCGGTATCGTATAGTCGGCACGGGCAAACCACTGGGGGACGCGGACCCTATCGAACTCTTCGAAAATACGGTCGGTGGATAAATTCTGGCTCAAATCCAGTGGATTAACTGTGTCCAGGACGCGAAGGCCAAGCGCTTCGCCCCAGGCAATCTGCTGTTTGCCGAGACGAACCCACCAGCCTCCGCTTCTAAAGTCCGAATACGCTTGCCACATCTCCGCCTTGAAATCGTTTCCGCCGCCGCGCAGCATCCATCCATTGCCGGGAAATCGCGCTGGCAAGGATTCATACTGCCGAAAGTGATCATCTGCGATCTTCGTCATGTCGAAGAACAAGCGCGGTTCAAAAGTAACGCTCCAGTTCTCGTTTAACTTTCCAAAGATGTTTAAATCGAGGAGCTGCCGCATTAAAAGTAAATCAGGTTTGCCCCCCTTCTTTTGCAAGCCCGGTGAGCATTGAAAGGGTCCTACAATGAAACTGAGACACGCCGAATTATTTGGATTTGCATGCTCCGTGGGCACGTCAACTGTGTATTGATAGAACCCCGTTATCTCAAAAGGTCCGATGTTGAACTGAGCCCAAGCCGTCGACCGGATTGAGACAGCGAACAGGACCATCAAACCGTGAACTAAAAGCTTACCTCGTCGCATAACCACCTCCCGCTTCCGAGTAGTGTTTTCGTCGTGCTAGAAGTCGACGCCATTTTTTTTCGCTACGTTCTCGTCACTGTCAATGAGTAAAAACCAGACCCTTTTGTATAAATTTCGGTTGCAAGATCATCATGAAGGCCGACTGAAAAAAGAGAGCCAAGATGACGTGCGCCATCATGACTGCTGAAAGTAAAAGTCCCATCTCCGCCTGGAACCTAAGACTCGACATGAAGTACCAGAGGATGATACCAACCACCATCGTCGTCGCGGTGAAAAAGATCGCCTTACCCGTTGTGAAAATCGACGCTGGAATGAGCTTAGAATAATCCGGATTTATGCGATACTCTTCGCACATCCGGCTCATGAGATAGATGTTGTAATCGATACCAATCCCCATGCCTACAGCTCCGATAGGAAGGGTGTTCACATCGAGACCAATTTCTAGCCGATACATTATGGCGGAAGTCATGAGATATGCCGTGTTGGATATCACGGTAAGAAGCAATCCCGCTGTGAAGGATCGGTAGATAAAGGTAGTCACGCCGAAAATCACCAAGGAAATCAGAACGACAGTGAGAATCTCTAGCCGTCCAATAGTTTCATTGAGAGCGCCGAGAAGTCCGATTGTTCCAGCGGCGAGACGAATTTGAAGGTCACCACTGGCGTCGTTTCGATTCACCCGCATGAAATTTGCCGCTCTTCGAAGAGCACGCTCGACCGTCTCACCTCTGTGATCCTTGTACCAAACGGTTACGTTTCCGGCACTAAAATTTTTGTTAAACAGTCGGTCAAAGTCTCCGGGGCTGGATCCTGTCATAGATAGCTGGAAAATCATCGCAGAATCGACGTCTTTATCCGGTATCACGCTCCATTTCGGCAGACCGCCGTGGAAAAGGCGATTGACCTGCGAGACTTGATCAGCAAAAGAGAATGTCGCACCCACCTCAGGGTCACGTTCCATGTACCGCTGAAAACTCTGCATCAAGTTGAGGCCGTCACTGGTTTTAATACTCTCTGGCTTTCCCTCAACCACAACTTGAAGGACGTCGAACCCCGCAAATCGCTGGTTGATCTTTCGGATCGCCGTATTGTAGGGAGAGTCCGGCCACAAAAGTGGCGTGCCGGGATTTACGTCGCCGATACTTCGGTTGAAGGCCCACCAACCAGATGCAGCAGTCACCACCAGGAAAAAAACACAGGTCGCAATTGACCAGCGCGGATTAGAGGAGAAAAGAGTGATAAATCTAAAGATCCGATAAAGGAATCCCTCCTTTCCGCCAGTACTCAGAACGATCTTTTGCGCATTGCTTGGCGGCGGCAGATAAGATAGCAGAAGAAAAGTCAGCACCATCGCGGTGATCACCAGAGACAGGGACCAGAGGCCACAGACATACGCAAGCTTCTCAATAAGACGAATGGGCGCGATAGCAATGATGAAGAGCCCTGCGGCATCGCAAATGATTCCAACGACACCCGGAGGAAAGAGCGAAACCAGTGACTCCACGCTGGCTTTCCTAATGTCTCCTGTGTCGTTGTAGATCTCAAAATAACGCTCGCACAATTGAACCGAGTGGCTCAGCGCTCGGGCGACCAATAGAACCGGCACTACGATGATCAAAGGATCGAGGTTATAACCCAACACGCCCGCGAAGCCGAAGCCCCAAACGGCGCTGACAGCGGCAACGACCAGGGGCGTGACGACGCCCGCGATGTTGCGAAAATGGAGGAGGAGAAAGAAACCCATCGCGAGAAGCCCCAGAGCGAAGATTACGTACATTTCCTTTTGATAGTGGTAGACCCAGCCGGTAAGCATCGGATGGCCAGCCGCATGGATCTCGTGATCTGGGTCCTGCAACCTTTTGATTATTTCATTGACAGAGTTAAAGATGACGTCATAATCGGTTAGCCGCTCGATGAAAGTGGCTTGAATGAGAGCGGCATCCTCCTGAAACGAAACTAGACTCCCCATGACACCCCCGGTGGCGCGCACCTTCTCACGTAGTTTCGCAATTTCTTCGGGCGTGTTCGGCACTGGTCCCACCAAGAGGTTTGCCGCTTGAATCCCGCCAATAGTGGCTTCGACATGTTTGACCTTACGGGAGGCAATCGAAAGGATCTGATCGTGGTCCACGCCGAAGATCAAATCGACTAGTCTCGTCGCTTCCTGGATTTTCTGCAGTGTTTTTGGGTTATAAATGGTTCCTTTTTTAGCCTCGATGACGAGGGAAATAGTAAACGGCGAGCCAAAAGCTGGGTACTTTTCAAAGATTTTGATGTAGGGATGATTTCTCGGATACAAGTCAGAGAATCGCGTGGAGATATCAAGATGCTTCACTTCCCACGCGAAAAAGGCCGTTAAAAGGACAACCAAGATCGTTGCGCCCAGCCGATGATCGTAAAGCCACTCCGCCCAGCGTTTCATCGCGTTTCTTTTCCCTTTTGTGTAGCGAGGTCGTCCAAGGCCAACAGTTGAGTCGTTCCTCCCCGCCCCACCGCAATGGCCTCGCTACTCTTCAGCGCCACTCCGCTAAACCATTGGTCTGCGCTGTTTAAAGTCATGGGCCGCCAACTAGCGCCTCCATCCCTGCTTGCGAGCGCCACTCCGTCACCTACGATGATCCCGCGCTGACCTTCAAGGGAGACATCGTAAAGGTCACGGTTCGTTTCAATTTCTACCGAGGACCAGTGTTTTCCGCCGTCTATAGTTTGAATCAGGTTCCCCCCCTGGCCCATCGCCCAGCCACGGCGGTCGTCGAGGAATTTAACCGCATAAAGCTGCGGGAGATCGCTGCCGTAGCGTTGAGACGTCCACGTCTTCCCACCATCCTCAGTATTCAGGACCAATCCGAACTCGCCGACTACCCAACCTACATTAGGAGAGCTGAAATAGACGGCGTTTAGATTCGGTTCGACATAGCCGCCTTCTTTTACAATCCGTTCAATCAAAACATCCCACTTGAGCTCATGTTTACTCCAACTCTGACCTCCACTGGAAGTAGAGAGCAGCGTACCGAATGCGCCTACAACAAATGCTTGCGTGGGAGTTACAGAATAGATCCCCAAAAGTTGATCTTTAGTACCGGATGTCTGCGACCGCCACGAGGCGCCACCGTCATCGGTCGCGAGCAGCATTCCTCCACTTCCGGCAACAAATCCATGTTCATGATCGGCAAACGCTATCGTAGATAACGTTTTAGCAGTGTTGCTCGGTTGGCGTTGCCAAGTTTTGCCACCATCGTTGGTTAATAAAATGAGGCCGAATTTTCCGACGGCCATTTTTTTGCCGTCATGAGGACCATCAATAGCGAGCAGATCATCATGGACTGTTAACATCTTTTCTTGAACTTGTAGGGATTGTCGATGACCTAGATAGCTTGCCAGAAAATACCAGCCGAGTAGCGCTACAAAGGTCGCTAACAACACCACCCCCGTCAGTACGCGCTTCCTTTCCTCCATCCCGAGAACCCAGTCAGTTATTTAAACTTTGTTTATTGCTAAATTGTCTTTAAAAAAGGGGCACAATCTCGGTTATTCCTAATCTCACGTCGCTTAGTACTTACCTTGGAATCCTTTTTCCGATCCGGCACCGGCTCTACTAATTTGCTCTGCCAGAATTTGCGTCTCCTTTAACAAAAGCGGCGCAATGGACCTACTCACCGAATGTCTCAACCGATCGGCTGGGCCTATCACTGATATAACCCCAACAACTCCTCTATTCGAGTCAAAAACGGGAGCTGCGATTGAGCAAGTATTGGGAAATCTTTCTCCCCGACTAATAGTGAATCCCTTGCGCCGACACTTCGTCAACTCCCTCTCCAATTGCACGCGATTAGTTATGGTTCGCCGCGTAAGACGTTGCAAATGTGGAAGCCTTAGAAACTTTTTTTGTTTCTCAGGATCTAAATGAGCTAAAATTACTTTCCCGCTTGCTCCTGCATGTAAAGGGGCCGACATTCCAAGCTCAAATCTCGTACTTGTGACGTTAGGACTAACCACCTGGTCTACAACGACTGTCCGTTCACCCATCAAAATGGAAAATGTAACTGTCTCACCCGTCACATCACGAAGCCTTTCGAGAACGGGCCGCACCACCGCTAAGAGTTCAAAGTTGCGGCGGTAACAATTCTCCCACCACAACACACGACTACCGAGGACAAAAACACCAGCTCCATCTCTCGCCGCCAGATCGTGAGACTCCAGTACACGAAGTATCCTAAGAGCGGTTGTCTTGTTTAACCCTGCGGCTGCGATCACGTCCTTAAGCCTGACCCCTCGGTTGGATTGTGCCAACAACTCGACAACGCGGACCGCCTTGTCTAGAACCTTTATCTGCATCCCCGGCATTGAAGATGCTTTCCGTCAACACCCTTCGGCGGACATGCTTCTCGGCGTTGACTCATCTGTGCGAAACCTCGGCTGAATGTGCAAATCTCGATGACGCCCTCAAAGGGATCCAGCCCATCCCCAGTGTACGAATGGCGGGCAACGTGAGGATCGCTCCAACTTTTCGAGCAATCTCGCGTAAGGAGAAATATCTCTCATCGCCGGAAGGTTCGCGTAAGCCTACGGCAGAAACGATCGCACCGATCATGCTCAGTTCTTGAGCTCGCTTCACCTCATTAACCGAGTAAATGTTGTGGCGACCGCTAGCGGGCATGCGAAATCCCTGTAATCGGCCAAGTTATAGCCAAGCCGTGCGGTCGAATAGAGAACCGACCACTAGATTCTGACTCATCGAAAAATTCCGGCCAATCCTTCAGCCCTGATTCGATCACGTAGCGGCCTTTGCAGCTCTGCGACTTGTCGGCACACCCGCCGAAACCCATCCCGCTGAAAAAGGATGCTTACAAAAAATCTAAGGTTCACGCATACATTCCAACAACTCGACATGGCCTTTATTGACGCGCTCATCCTTGTCAACGATGCCTGTCGCCCATATCCGTCATCATCATCTTTCTCCAGTTGTTTCCGGAATCGCTGAGTACCGTAGAGAGTTTTTACACGACCTCTTTCCACGATTCCCGGTTTCTCATTGTAAATCTGTTATTTCACGATCTGAATCGGCGAATACTACGAGTAAAAAACTTTGTCAAGGAATTTTTGACTTTTTCCTTCATCATGAAAACTCTGCTACAACGCCCCTGAAGTTTTCTTATTGCCAGAAGGAAAACCTACGCTTCGCTCATGTTGCGCGATTGCACGGCAACGGCCGCCGCACTGGCGAAGAGCCGTCTCGACCGTTACTTCGGATCATGAACGGTTGTCGACTGGTTGACCGCGAACGAAGGAAACCTTGTCGTGGACTCCATTATTGTGGGCGAACTGTGTATGGGAATTCTCGCGCTGCCGCGTGGACGTAAGCGGACACAACTCGAGCAAGGGTTTGGGGATGTGGTCCAAACCATAGATTGCCTTCCATGGGACTCCACGATCAGCCGACGGTGGGCTAAACTCGTGGTACCGCCGAAACGACAGCAGACTCGAATCCCGTTGAAGACCTTGGAGCTTGCCGAAGCAAAGTGGCATGACCTCATCAATTTTTCACTCCGCTACTTATCGAACCAGCAACTTCGCAACATTTGTCACGACACCCTCCGATCTTTACCGGACCGGGCATACGTGTTAACCAATTGTTTTTCAAAAGTGGAGAAGGAAGGTGCCCGGTGGTGCCGCTGGTCTTCAAAACCAGTCTGGGGGCCGTAAGGTCCCCGGAGGGTTCGACTCCCTCCCTTCTCCGCCAAGACGCCAGCTGGTTGATTGCAGATCTTGGTCGTTCCAAAGTAGCCGGGCCATTGAAAAGGCGATAAGACTGCCGATCATTCGCGGAGATCAACTTTCCAAGTGAGCGTAGTAGCGTACGATTTTTATTGCCTGTGAAGATTTGAAGCAACTTGAGAATATCACGTCTAACAAAAAGGAAGGGAGGTGATACTGTGAAAAACATGATCAAGATTTTAGTTGTCGCTTTGACCACGTTAAGCTTCAGCGCTCTCGGCTTCGCGCAGGCGAAACCGGCCACTCCAGCTACGCCAGCGACTCCAGCCGCTCCGGCAACGGAGAAGAAAACGGAGATGAAATCCGAGAAGGCGAAGACCCATCGGGTTACTGGTGAGGTCACATCGCTGGACGCGAAGGCGGGCACGTTCGCGGTTAAGGAAAAGGACAAAGAGATCAAGCTTACGGCCGATTCCAAGAGCGCTAAAAGCGCGCTGGAAAAGGTCAAGGTAGGCGACATGGTCAGGGTTTCCTACACCGAGAAGGATGGCAAGATGATCGCCAGCTCGGTCAAGGCCGAACCCAAAACCACGGCTGCTGCCAAGCCTGAAAAAGCGACGGAGAAAAAAGCCGACGTGACGGAGAAGAAACCGGCCACAAAGTAATCTTCTAAGCCTGCACGTTGCGAGAGGGATGGTCGGGGACCCGGCTGTCCCTCTTTTGTTTCTTATAGTCAGGTTCCCCGGCCGCAGTATTCTGTCCGCAGACCGCACTCACCTCTAATTATTTCCTCGAGTCTCTCCAAGTCG
Source organism: Deltaproteobacteria bacterium (assembly GCA_005879255.1). Next base: position 17,077 of record VBKY01000244.1, on the reverse strand, counting down.
TTCAAGAGCTCGTGCTAGATTTAAACCTGGAAACGGCGCCCCACCGTTGCACGTGCTCGTAGATGCGGCGTGAATAAAGAATCAGTATTGCCCGCACACCTAGTGTCCTGGCCCAATAGTTCGTTTAATGCGAAAGCCGGTATTCAGTAGGGGCAGGTTTGAAACCTGTCCCCTACGTCTGGATTCCGCCTCACGCACTCCGGACTGTGATCCGGGGTCGCCCGGAATAACACCCGAATTATGCAACGAACGTCTGGGTCACCACACTAGAAACGTAAGCATGCCTCGCCATCGTTGGGCTTACGTCTCCCGATATCGTAGCCAAGCCGTGCTAAGGTTTGGCCATTCTCGTTTGTCAATCCTTCCTCCGGTCAATGCGACAGGCACACCTTCTTAGCCGGCCCCTCACAGCTTGTGAATCTTTGCCCGTTGGAATTTTTCTTTTTAGTTTTTTAGTATGTAGCCCATGGAACTGAACAAACTGTCGCTGGAAGAGATCCGTGAGCAACTCCTCCGAGGAAATCAACCTATCACCGCCCATTTTTTGAACAAACTAGGGCGCGATCCGCGTCAGGGTGCCCGAAAGATTTACGAGCTCCTCAAAAAACGTTACGAGAAGGAGCGGACCGATCGAGTGCGAGTGCTCAATATGCTGAATTTCGAGCGCGTGCTCTGGAAGTCAGGCATCCAGTACATTGCAGGCATCGACGAGGTAGGGATTGGGCCCCTTGCCGGACCGGTGGTAGCGGCGGCGGTCGTGTTTCCACCCGGTACTGAGCTCGCCGGGATTGACGATTCCAAGAGGCTCGACATCGACCAACGAGTCAAAATGGAAGCCGTAATCCGCTGCACGGCAACAGCCATCGGTGTTGGGTTGGCGGAAGTTGGCGAAATCGACCGTCTCAACATTTATCATGCCGCACTGCTCGCCATGCGTCGGGCGGTCGAAGCGCTCCCAGTAAAACCGGACCATCTGCTGATCGACGCGCGCATCATTCCAGACGTTTCCATACCCCAGAACGCTTTCTTTAAAGGGGACGGGATCAACTTCTCGATCGCTGCCGCATCGATTATCGCCAAAACGTATCGAGACAGACTCATGCAAGACCTGGAAAAGAAATATCCGGGATATGGTTTCGCCCAGCATAAAGGCTATGGCACGGCAGAGCATCAGAACTCCATCCGCCAGCTGGGACCTTGTCCCGTCCATCGAATGTCTTTTCCTTTCATTCGAGAGCTTTGCGGCGGATTTTCAGAGCTGTTTTATGAGCTTAAACAAAAACTGGAGGTGGTGGATTCTGCCACGGGATTACGTAATTTTGAGACGAGGCTGAAAGATTGTTCGCCAGAGATGGACGAAAGAGAACAGCGGAAGATGCGATTGATGCTTTCGCGTCGGTGGAAGACGATCTGATCTTCATTCACCGCCCAGATTGAATAACACCTGCTTCGAAGGCGACCATCTTAGACCTTGAGCGAAAAAGCCGTGCTCGGCACGAACACCATCGACAATCCTTTGTTAGAGCAATTTTACGGTTGCTGACTGTAAAGCTTCCTAGTAGATCGGGGACGCGTCCGCGTGAGACGAGCGCGAGTTATCGACTAATTGGCTCAGCTCGCTATTGTGAGACAGCGAGATAATCGCCACAAAGACAAATTCGAACAGAAGACAAAATAGCAACCAAGCAAGCAATCGGATATTGTCAGCCATCGTTACACCATTGCAATTCTCGCTCGCCGTCAACGATTCTTTCTCTCCTTCGACATTTCTCTGAATTTAGTCGAGTGCGCAACATATTTACTTCCCGCTGTTGCTAACGGCTGATCGAGCTGGATGAAGATGAATTCGTCCTCCGGCTACCCGGAACGCGCATCGCGGCCGACGCTGAAGACGTGATGAAAGCGCCGTTATGCCTATCGGGTGGAGCGAGCTTATACAAGTAGCGGTTGCCGGTGTATTTACGGCGGCAAGATCGAATCACAAATAAGCAGCGTCTTCGGATCTGCCGTTGAGCGCCAACTCCGGCAAAGTCATCAATTTGGTCCCGTTCGAAGTTAACGCCATCTCTTCAAACCTCCGCTATACTGCGCGCGGAAAGGATTGCCCAGCTCGACCGATAGAGACTAAGGGTATCGGGAGCGGTTTAAGGAATGATGACGATTTAGAGAATTGCCGATAAAGATTTCATGAAGTGAATGTCTCTGTGCTGGGACAGCCCAGAGACATTGGGGGAGTGGAAATTAAAGCTGCAATGGAATTTGACAGCCATCTGATTAACAAGGAATACCCTTAAACAGTTAAAAAAGTGACCTGTATTCCTAACACTCAGCCGTCCGCTTACCAAATATTTTAGACTTCTTCGCTGTTGGTATGTGGCTTGCTGCTTCAAGAATTAGCGGCAACGACGACCATCAATGCGTTTAGAACATCTCTGACTTCTCCGAACCGCTAGCACGGGAAGCCTTGCTGCAGAGAATGGTTCTTTATTCTGAAGGGAGGTGAGACAGATGGCAGAAGAGCACGAAGCAAAACAGCCTTACAAATGCGCGATCTGCGGCGCAAAGTTTGATGCCCAAGAACAACTTCAGGAGCACTTAAAGAAGTGCACTGCAAAAAGAAACTAGCGAAAAGGCGCATACCATAACAGCCCATCTGCTGACTGGCCGCGGGTGATCCCGAGGCCGGTTAGCAGAGTGCTCTGACGTTTCTCACGATTCGTTTGCTAAGACGGAATTGGATCGAATTCAGTCTGAGGGGTGGAAAGTCGTCTACACTTGTCGCAGGAAGGCACCTAGCCTAGGGTAGAATCCTTCTTCTCCTGCTCATCAGCTTTAGTTCCCCCACGTGCAGGACGACAGTACGAATAGCGCCGAACCGTTTATTGATTAGAGGCTGGTTTTGCGGCGCGCTGACCGCCGCCCTGGGAAACCTCTTTTTCAAATCCCGGCAGGATTGCTTTGAAGAACGCGTTTTGGATCAGCCGGACAATTGTCTCCCACGTGCCCGTCTGAGGCGCTTCCACGTCTCCGGAAAGCGGCACCTTCGTCGCGACTTCTGACCGCGGTCGGTTTTGCAGCAGCCCGGAGATTCCCCCGACCAGCCCCTCATAGAGTTTTCGAAACGTGCTTTTCTCGGCGTCTTGACGCCTATCGTACACTTTCATGTCGCTGAAAAGAGGCTTCACATATCCATCGATCTTTCCTTGCCGTATTTTGATTTCCGAATACATTGAAAAGTTTCCGGCAACCACATCGAAATTGCCATACGCGCGCAAGAGATCATTCATCGTACGCATGTCGGTGTTTTCGATGCTGAATGTCAAATCCAAGTCGGGCCCCTTCGATTCGGGGCGAAATGTCGCCTGCACCTGCGTCGCACCACTCCCCATGAATCTTCCTGTTACACGCGCGCGAGCTGGTCCTTCTTTGAAGTGGTTGCTCAAGTTCTCGATTTCCAGCTTGGTGCCCTCGAGAAATACGGTGTAGGGCGGCTTTGCGGCTTGGTTGACGTAACCAATTCGGCCGTCGGCTGTGAAGCGCTCGATTTTCACTTCAAGTGTAGGCTCATTGGCAGTTTCCCTGGCGACTTTTCCAGCTTCCTTCGTCACCTTTTCCGTCGGCGTCGTTTGTGTCTCCTGATGGAGATAATCGACGTCGAGGCCGGTAAGACTCAGATTGCTGATCAGAAGCTTCTGAACCCCTGCGGCGTACTCGATCGAAGCCCGCGTCGAAAGCGATCCCCTCCGCACGGACAATTTATATCTTTCCGCGATCGGCTTGAAATAATCCAAGGTGATCTGGTCCAGCTCAAGATCGCCCTTGAGAGCGACATGAGGTTTGGCGAGAAAATCTGCATCGCCGTTGAACTTTGCACTGCCCTTATCAAAGACCACTCCTTCTAGCTCAACCGGCGACGGGTAGACGCCTTTTCCGGACTTAACATTGCGGATGTTTTCGGCGGTAAAATTGAGCTTGGTGAGGTGGAGCGGTTTGTACGGGCCTTTATCGACGTACGTGAGGTCACCATTGCGAATGGCGAACCTGTCGATCTTGAGCGGATAAGCTGCTTCCAACGCATCCTGCCAGCCTTTGTCCTTGATCGGCGTTGGGTCCTTGGCTTCCTGGACGAATTGCCGAAGGTCAAAATGGACTTTGGGATCGGCGATTTGAAAGTCGCCGACCAGTCGTCCAAAAAGGAGCGCTTTCCAGTGCACGCTAGCGTGCAGACTGGGTATGTAGGCGATGGGTGGATCCGGGTGAGGCGTCTGATAAATCCACAATTCCTCCAGATCAAGGGAGAGCCCAATCGGGTGGAAATCAAGTTTTTGGAGGCGGACCGTGTAACCCTTGAGCCGCGCATTCATATCCCTCTCGACCTTGCGTCGCAGGGGCTCATCAATCAGATAAGCGAGGATAAAGATAATGATCAGGAAGACGGCGAGGATTCCGCCGACCCAAATAAGTAGCCGCCGCCTCATATCGATTGAGTACTTCGAAAATGGCTCATTCAAGAACCTTGGATTGGTAGCAAAGTTTTGCGTGCATCCAGCGCTTTGCTGTCTCTTACCCTGAGACGTGTTACGCGCAAGAGATGTGCCGGGAGACACCAAGAATTTTCTTTTGTGGAGTCTTGTATTCCAACCATTGTGTCGGTTTTAAGCCGACAGGAGGGTTCTTTTTTTGTGTCAATTTTGCGACAGTCGCAGTCGTGCTAACTATGGGACACTCGCGATAAAAGGTTTTGTGCCCGCTGACATCTACTGCTGACGTCTATCAGAGCAAGGTCATGGCCTAAAGTTTGCGCAGCAACATAGTGATTGGAGACGCTGATGATTGAAGCAGTCATTTTCGATATCGATGGGACGCTTGTTGATTCCGTCGATCTGCACGCAAAAGCGTGGCAAGCGGCGTTTGAGAAATTTGGCAAAGAAGTTTCCTTCGGAGCGATACGTCGTCAGATCGGCAAAGGCGCCGATCAATTGTTGCCCGTGTTTTTCTCTAAAGATGAGCTAGACCAGTTCGGCGATGAGCTGGATGGTTATCGCAGCGAACTTTTCAAACAAGAATACCTACCAACCGTGAAAGCATTTCCTAAGGTGCGCGAGTTGTTCGAGCGGATTAAACAAGACGATAGGCAAATCGCGCTGGCTTCGTCGGCAAAAGACAATGAGCTCAAGGTATATAAGAAAATCGCGCGGATCGACGACCTGATCCAAACGGAAACCTCCTCGGGAGACGTCAAAAAATCTAAGCCGCACCCGGACATTTTTGCTAGCACACTCAAAGAGTTGGGTAATATCGCTCCAGATCAAGTGATCGCTGTCGGCGACACGCCGTACGATGCGCAGGCTACAGGAAAAATAAATTTGCGCGCCATCGGGCTGTTGTGTGGCGGTTGGAACGAAGAAGAATTACGTCGAGCAGGCTGTGTTGCGATCTATCGGGATCCGGCCGACTTGCTTGCGCGCTACGATAGCTCGCCGCTTGCCCGCCAATATGCAGAGCATTAACCAGCGCGAAAGGTATCTCGGCGATCGACGGGCGGAATTTTGGCCGAGCTGATTCATGACCACATGGATCTTCGCTCGTTAAGCTTAAGGAGACCAGCACATCAAAATTATTCTCATCGATAATCCGGATTCGGGTGATGACTCACGTCCGTCGTGCGAGCAAATTCTTCGACTGATTCGCGACGCCGGACACAAGGTCAACTATCAATCCTCGAAAGAAAAGAAGTGGAAGAAGGTGCTTAAGAAACGCTGCGATATCGTCGCCGTCGCAGGAGGCGATGGAACCGTTGGTAAGGTCGCCCGGTGCCTGATCGGTAGCCGCACGCCGATCGCCGTCCTACCGCTGGGAAAGGCCAACAACGTCGCCAACATGCTTGGTCTAACGGGGAGGTCTTTAGAGGATCTCATCAAAGGCTGGAAAACCGCGCACTGTGTAAACTTTGACGCCGGCGTGGCCAAAGGCCCCTGGGGATCGCAGTGTTTCATCGAAGGCTTCGGCGTCGGATTGTTCGCCGAAACGATGTCCCAACTCGATGGGCGGAAAATCCTGGACCTGACGCATTCGGACAATCTCCAAAAAGTGATACGCACAGTACTGAACATTTTAAAAAATCAACTAAGCACCTATCCTTCCAAAAATATGACGGTTCGGCTCGACGGCCGCGATGTCTCCGGCGATTACGTTCTGCTTGAGGCCTTGAATATCCGATACATCGGGCCGAATCTCGACCTCGTCCCGCGAGCGGATATCAATGATGGATTTCTTGATGTCGTTTTTGTCACCAAAGCCCAACGAGCTAAACTGAGCAAGTACCTCTCCGATCGAATAAGCGGCAAAAATTCGCGAGTCAGTCTAACGGTCCGCCGAGGTCGACACTTGCAGATCGAGTTGAAGAACTCGCCCATTCACATTGACGACACGGCTTGGCCCAAGGGCAAAGATCGGACACCGCTACGCTCCAATGCAATCGATATTAAGATCGATCCCGGCGCACTGGTATTTCTCATTCCCATGGAGAAAAGGCAGCGACGACCACGCAGCGTAGCAGTAGCGGTCTAAACGTGTGTGCGGGATCTGGACTTGTCGCTCTGCGCAAAGTCGGCGCTCGCTTCACCGGCGACTGGGTAGACGTCATGCTGAACTATCGATACCAGTTCTAGATCGGTCAACTGCAGGCAAACCGAGGGGAGTCATGACTCCCGTTGGTTCTTCAGCAGCAGCCAGCTCGTATAAGCGCTCTTGAGACCGAAGACCATTATTGCCATCGGTCTTCGCGCGCACACAACGGCCATCCGGCTGCATCACCAGCCTTTCACGCGCAGCGCAACAACCAAACAAAGTGAGCGATTCGCCAAATAGGGGAAGGGACGGCCCGGATCGATCGCTAGCGGCGTCACAATAGGATACAGAGTCCGGTGGAAGAAGTCCTCGAGAAACCGCTCCTGCTCGGTGCTCATTTCCTCCGGGCGAACCAGATGGATGCCTTCCGTGGTGAGCTGCGGCATGATCGTGTGCAGGAAACAGAGATGTTGTTCTTCAGCGAGCTCATGAACACGCTTCGAAATCGCGGTCAATGTTTCTGCGGGAACCAATCCATCGGGATCCGCGCGTTGATCGCCAGCCGCGATCATTCTCTTGAGCCGCGCCACTCGAACCATGAAAAACTCATCCAGGTTCGAGCTGAAGATGGCGAGAAACTTCACTCGTTCCAGCAACGAAACGCTTTCGTCTCTTGCTTCTTCGAGTACGCGCCGGTTAAATTCTAACCATGATATTTCACGGTTGATGTAAGTATTCGCGTCCATAAAATTCTTTTCGCCAATTGGCAAGCGTCCACGGACCGACACAGATAAGGATTGCTCAATGTGCCGGGATGAGACCAAACTTATTACCGCAGGCAAGGGAATTCATGTGTTACCAGTGTATGAATTTTCCATTAAAGAATGCCCGTGCCTACACTAGCGTAGCTCGGTCTCAAAATTGCTTCACGAATACATCGAGAATGGATGGAATTCTATTGCTGGCCGGTTCGTTTAGAAGCTGAGGGCGCTCTATGAGAAATAACAATGACACGCTTGTTCACGGCGATGAGTAACGGAAAATTCGTACCTGCCCCAGCTAAAGATTGGCGCCATACAATTCGCGGACTTGCTTTGGATCGGTGGCAGGCTCAGTCAGTTTTTGCGCTCAGCGTATATATCCTAGCCCTGAGCCTTTTTAGCGTCGACTTCACGTGGGCGGCCACAGTGTTGGAAAATTTCGAACAGTACGGCAATAACGGCTTTCCTTCAAAATGGCGCGGCAGCAATGATGATGCGAAGACCATCTATCGAATCGAATCCGAGAACAGCAACCGCTTTCTCCGCGCGCGCGCCGATAACAAAGCCGTACAAATTGGCCTAGAGCATATCTTCGATCCCAAAAACCAACCGCGGTTAAAATGGCGCTGGCGCGTTAGTCAAATTCCTCCCGGCGCCGATGAACGCGTCTCGGGTAAACACGATGCTGCAGCTCAGGTATACATAATCTTCGACAACCAGGTATGGCCGCGAGTAGTAAAGTACACCTGGAGTTCCTCTTTGCCCGTCGGAACGCAGTTCACCAGTCCTCTCTATAGCCGCAATAAAGGAATCGTTCGGCGTAGCGGGCAGCCGGACAACAAGCGCTGGTACGAAGAAGAGGTCAATTTTCTTGACGACTTCAAAAAACTATTCGGCGAGGAACCCGGCAAAGTTCAGGGCATTGCAATTCTCACCAGCTCGGACGCCACGAAAACGGCTGCTGCGGCCGACTACGACGATTTCGTTCTTCTGCCTTAAGAATCCGATTTTCAACCCCAGGTCGCATCTTTTCGGGAAGCGATTCGGTTCAGTTCGTGTTCCCGAAAATCACGCGCGGCCCTTTCCGTAGGTTCGCTCGCCGAGATTTGTCTCGTTGCGTTGGATCGTGACTTCGATCGGCGTGCCGCGGGCCGCCGTGACGAACGCCGGACAGCGGCGAGCGACTGCTCAACGAGAATCACCGCACAAAAAATTCAGCATGACCTGCGCGCAAGCATCAGAGGCTTCGACATGCGGTAGATGTCCAATATCTGGAATAACGACCAGGTCCGACTTTGCGATTCCTTCGCGATAGGCTTTGCCGTGCGCGACCGATACAAAACCATCACGCTCACCCCAGATAATCAACGTCGGCGTCGACACGCGATAAAGATATCGGCTCAGCCTTGGATTATCAGGAAATTGCCAGGCGAAACGCGCCAGTGTCCGCCTGGCGAGAATCGTACTCACTATGGCGTCGGCTTTGGGGGCGTCAGGAATAGTTTCGATTGCCACCGACGAGTTTGGATCGCCGAACATCGCCTGTCGCATCGCCGCCGGATCGAGACTCAAAATATCAGCGGCCGGCGCATCCGCTACGCGTAGACCCAACGGGTCGATAAGCATGAGACTGCTCAACGTGTCGGGGTAGCGCAGCGCCCATTCGGCCGCGAGCCAGCCGCCGAAAGACGCGCCAGCAAGCGCCGGGCGATCGAGACCGAGCGTTTCACAGAGATCGCGATAGTGAAAGATCAGATCTTCGATTTCTTCGAAATCATCAAAATTATCCTCCGACCCGGCAAATCCCGGATGAATCGGCACCAAGACTTCGTGATGTGCCGCGAGCTGCTCGTGCAGTGGCAGCCACGTTGGG
>VBKY01000244.1:0-7813 GCA_005879255.1 Deltaproteobacteria bacterium | reverse complement strand
TACGTTTCGTCCTCGAATGGTTATGGTTTCTTCTTTACATCGCGTCATCGATACCTCTTTACACGCGAAAACTCCGGTCCGTCTAACGGCGCGGCTTCAATCGCATCAATTGCCAACACCTTATACAAAAAGTGTTGCACTTCGTCTGTGAATTTAGAGTATCCACCATATTCCGCTTCGGCTAAAACGGATCGAACCTGGATGCCGGCGTTCGCCGGCATGACGCATTTGGTATAGTTCTGCGCCTTCATTTTTTGGGCGCAGGCGCGTCGACGTTGATGTTTCTTAATTTCGGCATGACCTGATCGGCAAACAGTTTCATGCTCTTCTCAGTGTATTCGCGCGGCGCGTTGCCGACGGAAAAATTTGCGATCAGCAAACCGAAGCCGACTTTCTGCGCATAATCTTCAAGCCGTTGGCGGACCGTTTCCGGGCTGCCGACGATAACGTATCCCGCGTCGTCAACTTCTTTCCAGGTGGAGAGATTCGACGGCCGTGACTCGAGCCGACGTTTCATCATTCCCATCACGCTTGAAATCGAAGTGTGCCCCGGCGGCATCGCATACTGCGGCGTCGTCTTTAATAAATTCCTCGCGTAATACCAATAATGCGGCTCGTATTCGCGGCGCGCTTCCTCGTCCGTCTCAGCGACATAAATACCAATGCCCCAACCGATTTGGCTGTGGCGCACCGTGTACCCGGCCTTGTCACAGCACGCGGAAAAATATTCCGCAGCTTGGCGGCGCAATTCAAATGGCGCCAATGTCGGCAGCACCATATAGGTGTATTTCTTTTCGGCCACCCACTCCATGGTTTCAGAGCTGCCGGAGCCGGGGATCCAAATCGGCGGATGGGGTTTCTGATAGGGTCTGGGCCACACATTGATGTAGCGGAACCGGTAGTGCTTGCCGTCCCAGCTGAACGGGCCATCAGTCGTCCAGCTCTTGATAATCAAATCGTGTGCTTCGTGAAACCGATCGCGAGCGTAGGTCGGATTTATTTTATAAGAAAAGTATTCCATGCCGGTGCCCACGACCATGCCTGAAACCACTCGTCCCTTGGTAATAACGTCGAGCATGGCGATTTCTTCCGCTACCCGCTGTGGATGATCGTAGAGCGGCAGTACGTTGCCGAGAATGACCAACTTCGCCTGCTTCGTTCGGCGCGCCAGACAGGCGGCCATGATATTAGGCGAAGGCATACCGCCGTAGGCGGTTTGATGGTGTTCGTTGACGCAAACGCCGTCGAAGCCGAGTTGGTCGGCGAGCTCCAGTTCGTCTAGATAGCGGTTATATAGTGGATGACCCAACTCGGGATCATAGAGCGTGTTCGGACATGTCACCCAGGCCGTCTTGTGCGTTTGAGAAAAATCATCCGGCAGATAAGCCCATGGCATCAGATGAAAGCAGTAAACTTGCATAATGGTCCTAACCGCGTTAATTGGCATATGGCCGATAGCTTATGGCGTATAGATAGAACCAAGGAACCATAGGCTATAGGCCATACGCCATAAGCCGACTGCTACGGCCTCCAGCAGGCTTTTTTCAGCTCCGCTTCCACGTTTGCGGCCATGCTCAAATCGAAGACCTCCGGAATTTCCACTTTGCGCTCCATTTTTCTCGCTTCGCGCGCTCGGTCGATGACCTTCGCATGTTGCCTTGCTCGAAACCCCCGCCGGGATTGTAGCGGCGCATTTCATCCTCATAGGTTTCCCGCGCCGTCTTCCGGTCGTCGATCCGCAATACTTTTTGAATCACGTTGAGAGTTTCTTCCGGCTTCTGACCGAAAAACAGATGCCCTTTCAAGAGAGCTCGAAGAAACGAACGCACGTCCCATGGTTCCTTGACACAAAGTGAAACGATATTGTATTGCAACCAATAACTTTGAACGCCATCGACAAGGTTTTCCATATACTAGATCAATCCCCGAATGAAAACCCCCAATGCAGCACACCAATGGCTACTCGCGCGCTTGGGGCAAGTACCTTCGTCAGATCGTGACATCGCGTGATAGAAGATGCGAAGCTGGGATTTTCGACGACGGTCGGCAAACTTTGTTACGAAATTTGCCAGGTAACCCGACGATTAGAATGATGGCGGGATAGAAATTCAATTATGGCCTATTCGGATTTGCAAGATTATTTACAGCGCTTAGAAGCCAGCGGAAAACTCCACTGGGTCGATAAGCCTGTGGATCCTTCATGGGAAGTATCTGCCGTCACTCGTCATCTGTTTGACCGCTACGGCTGGAACGAACGGCCTGCGCTAGGCTTTCGCCATGTCGGCGACAGTCCGTTGCCGTTGGTGGTCGGCGTGATCGGCGGCTCACCGGAAATTTACGCGCTTGCCCTATCGACCACCGTAGAAAGGATTCCCGAAGTTTGGGAAAAAGGCCAGCGGCATCCGATCGATCCTGTTTCGGTACCATCCGGACTTTGTAAAGAGATCATCGCGCGCGGCTCCGATGTCGATCTTAGGATTTTACCCCGGGTGGTTTGGACGCCGAGCCAGGATCCCGGTCCCTACATCACCGCGCCGGTCATCATCACGAAAGATCTTGAAACCGGCCGGCGCAACGTCGGCACTTATCGGCTGCAACTGAGAGACGCGCGTCGCGTTGGCTTGTATGTTGGCGCCGCTCAGCACGCGGCGAAACATATCCGGCAATATGAAACGAAGAAGCAAGACATGCCGGTGGCGATTGCGATCGGCGTAGATCCGACAATTGTGCTCACGTCGATCAGTAAATTCCCGTACGGCACCGACGAGCTTTCGGTGGCCGGCGGACTGCGCGGCGAGCCCGTGCCGCTGGTTCGATGCGAGACAGTCGATCTTGAGGTTCCTGCCAATGCTGAGATTGTGCTCGAAGGGTTTCTCCGCTGCGGGCAACGCGAGCAAGAAGGACCGTTCGGCGAATTCTCCGGATACATGAGCCCCGGCGGCCAGCAACCGGTGATCGAGCTTACTTGCATTACACGACGGCGCACGCCGATCTATCATTCCTTTTTAAGCCAGATGCCGCCGAGCGAATCCAGTTGCATCCGCAGCCTCGGCCGGTCCGTCGCTCTGCTTCACCACCTTCGCCACGTCATCGGGCTACCCGTGCGCGACGTTCACTTTACGGAAAGTGGTGGCGCCAGCAGCATTTTAGTCGTCTCGATGACCAAGGAATATCCGGAACAGGTCAAGGAAGTCGCCTGGGGAGCTTGGTCGCTGATGAACAAGGAAGGAAAATTCACCGTCGTCGTCGATGACGACATCGACGTGCGCAATCCGTTTCAGGTGGAATGGGCGATGAGCTTTCGCGCTCAGCCGGGACGGGACACGTTTATCGTCAACGGTGTTGTTCCCTCGGGTGTCGACCCATCGACGGCTCCGCCGGACATTCCGCAGCATGATCCCCGGCGCAGAGCGGGAAGCAAGATTCTGATCGATGCGACACGCAAGCATGCTTATCCGCCGGCGGCGCGCGTTCCGAAGGAACATATAGTAGCGGTGCAGAAAAAATGGTCCAGTTACGGATTTACGAAATGAGGTCATGCCCAGCGCAAAATGAACTTCCAGCCAATCGCCTTATGAAAGCCATCGTGGTTGCAGTCTTTGTTATTTTCTGCGCGTCGCTGTCAGCAAGCGCCGCCGACAAAATCCGCGCCTCTGTCACCAAACTACAAGATGAGCTATCTGCCCGCCACGTTGGGGAATATTCATAAGTAATTTCGAGGAGCACGAGATGGTCAATTTCATGGATTTTTATTACACCGGCCCGGACACACTCGCCGGCAAGTACATGAGACAATTTTGGCACCCGGTTTATCGCGCGGAAGACTTGAAACCGGGATGGGCCAAGCCGGTCAAAATCATGAGCGAAGAATTCACGCTTTATCGCGGCGAGAGTGGCAAACCTCACGTCGTCGGCTTTCGCTGTGCGCATCGCCAAACTCAGCTATCGGTCGGCTGGGTCGAGGATGATTGCATACGCTGCCGCTTTCACGGCTGGAAATACGACAGTTCGGGCCAGTGCGTCGAGCAGCCCGCCGAAAAAGAATCCTTCGCCGAGAAAATCCGGATCAGAAGTTGTCCGACGAAAGAATACCTTGGCCTGATTTTCGTTTACTTCGGTGATGACGAACCGCCACCGCTGCCACGCTATCCGGATTTTGAAAAGGATACCTTGTGGGCCGAAACGTACACGCGCCCGTGCAATTACGTCAACAATTTGGAAAACGATCCAATCCATATCCCGTTCACGCATCGGGAATCCGAGTTTTATATGAACCGGCCGCCGGAGATTCCCGACATTTCCGTCGAGGAAAGCGAATGGGGTGTGCTCCTGCAGTCGCGATTTCCGAGCGGCAGGCTTTATATCACGCAGCACGGATTGCCCAACATTCTCTGTTTCAGGGAGCGCGATCGCGATCATCTGGCTTGGCGCGTGCCCGTCGACGATAACAATCACGCGAGCTTCCAGCTGGACGTGACGCATATTCTCGAGGGAGAAGAAGGCGAAGCTTATAAGAATCGTCACAAGGCGAGAACCGGCAAACTCGGCCGGCCACCGAGCGAAATCGGCGAAGCGGTATTGCGCGGCGACGTGCGCATTCAGGACATCGAAGGGCCCGAACGCTCAAACATCGTCTGGATCCAAGACTACGCGACGCAAGTCGGTCAGGGTCCGCTGGAGCTGAGAAAGAACGAGTGGCTCGGCCGCTCCGATCGAGCGCTGATACTGATTCGAAAAATTTGGGAGCGCGAGCTTCAGGCGCTTGAAGAAGGCAAACCGCTCAAACAATGGGTGCGTTCGGAACGGCTCGCTGATTTGCATTCGAGCGCAAATGACTGATTTACGGTCTCCGAAATTTCGCGAAGAAAGGAAACGAAGACTAGATTCCGGCTTCCGCCGGAATGACGGAATCGACAAGATAGTTGCCTTTCAGGCAACAATTTAAAGCGCAACGGTTCAAAGCAAGAGTAGTTGAATTACCCGTGAAGCTCGCGTTGCAAATTCTTGCCATTTTGCTGGCGTCCCTCCCTGCCGTTAACGGCTTCGCAGCCGTACCTCACGATCAAGATTTAGTGGCCAACGCGAAGAAAGAGAAGGCGGTCAATCTCTACACTTCCATGGAGGCGAGAGAAAGCCGGCAGATCGCGGATGTTTTCCAACAACGCTATCCCTTCCTGACGGTGGACATCACGCGGATCTCGAGCAATCGGCTGCTGCAAAGAATCTTGACCGAACAGCGCGCCGGACGTGGCATTTTCGATGTTATTATCACCAGCGGGCTCGAGGTCCGGTATCTGATCAAGTCCGGCCTAGTTGGCTCCTACATTTCTTCCGAGGCCAAAGCTTTCTTCGCCGATTCCAAGGACCCGCAAGGTCTATGGGTCGATGTCTATTCCAGCCTGAGAGTCTTCGCCTACAATTCCAAAATCGTTTCACGTGAAGATGCTCCCAGGCAGTACGAAGACCTCCTGGCGCCGAAATGGAGATCAATGATCGGGCTGCCGAGCAAAGAATACGGCTGGTTCGCGACCGTCATGCGTGCTTTGGGAAGAGAGGGCGGCAGAAAATTCATGGAAGGACTGGGGCGACAGCAGCCCCATTATCGCCCATCCCACGTCCTGATACTTCAATTGGTGGCGGCGGGCGAATTCAATATGGGTCTGGTTTATCAGCATCAACTGGAGCGCTACAAAAAGTTGGCTGCACCGGTGGAGTTGGCGCCGCTGCCGTTTGCCACCAAAAACATTCATCCCATCGCCGTCGCCGCCACCGCGCCCCACGCTAGCGCGGCGCGGCTGTTCATCAATTTTGTTTTGTCTAAAGATACTCAAACTCTCATCCGCGGTTTCGGCCGCACCGTATCGCGCACCGACATCGCCCAGGACGAGATCGGCAAGTTCAAAGTCGTCGTCGAGGAAATCGAGCTCGCCGACCGCATGAACGAGATCACCGCCGATTACGACAAATATCTTCAGTAACGAGCAAAAGACCGGAGGAGGTTGATATGAAACTCACACTCGAAAGCGCGTCTACGATCGCCGACAAAACACTCGCCAAGGCGAGATCATCGAAGTTTCGTCCTGGATGACGGCGGCTGTTTGAAAGTGCTCAAGCGCGAAGACGGCGCGAGCATTTTGCGTCCCCAGATCGCCATCGGCAAAGCGTGGGGCGCTGTGGGCATGGGGGAATCCAGTCGTTCAATAAGCGAGCGCTTGAAGGAGCGCCCGGCATTTCTCGGCGCGTTGTCAACCATGTCCGAAGGTAAGGTGGTACCCGTGGCGGGCGGTGTGTTGATCATGAGCGGCAATGAGATCATCGGTTCGGTGGGCGTCAGCGGCGGCACCGCTGACGAAGATGAAGCCTGCGCCATCGAAGGAATCAAAGCCGCGGGGCTCGAATTCAAAGTCTGAGCGGGAGAAGGCAGGGGGTCAATTGACTGCGAAAAGATTGTTGGAGAGTTTGATCAGCTCAAGGTGTTTGTCAGGGGTGAAACAACGAAGCACTTGACATGCCTTTTCCACCGATGACGACCGATCCCACGGCGTTTTTCTTCGTGAAGTTGCTTTCGGCATGGTCGCTATAGTCTTTAACCCAACTCGGCTAAACTCGCAACTACGGTTATCTGCTAGCACATGCAACTTCTAACAGAGTGCAGTTCTCCAAACACTGTGAAGGATTTTGAATCGTCAAAACGATTGGGAAATAGTTTGAAGGCCACAAAGGCAGCAGATGGCCTTTGATCACATCAACCGTTTCGTCACCGTTTCGCATCTCATATGCGTTCATAGCTCCATTTCTGTTGATAGGGCACCCTCTTTTATTTGTTACTAAGTGGAACCGTTCTGTTACGACCGGTGACGTCCGACCCTGACCGTTTTTGGGAACTAGAGTTCTATGTCAGTTATCCTAAAATGCTCGGAGACGAAATCGAAATGGCTAATTACGAGCGACCGTCTCTTGCCCTTACAACTCGGGCAATGTCTTTCGCCGGAGTCCAGGGAAGGAAAAAACCGATCACAGAGCAGACATTTCCGCATCATGTATTTCCCGCGGCGCATAAATTTTGCCACCCACATAAGATGCTGACGCGGTGTGAGACCGAACTGCACCTGGATGTGATAAACAAATTGAAGAGCGTTACCGCTGAAGGCATCAAGGCCGCTACTGGTTGCCTCTATGAGATAGTTCACTTCGCCCTTATGAACTCTTGGCGTTGTCGCCGGACGCCCACATTTCAGTCGGCGCCCAGCTGATTTCGACAGACGCTTTACTGTTCGGCCTGAGAAAGTCTTCAGCTACAACACCAAGCTCGTTTCACGCGAAGGCATTCCCACGCAGTATGAAGATTTGCTCACTCCAAGATAAAAAGAATGATCGGCCTGCCGAGTAAAGAGTACGGCTGGTTCGCGACCGTGATGGCGGGCGGCGTATTGATCATGATCGGCAACGAGATAATAGGTTCCGTGGGCGTCAGCGGCGGCACCGCCGACGAAGACGAAGCTTGCGCCATCGAGGGAATCAAAGCCGCGGGACTTGAATTTAAAGTGTAAGCTTGATTGTGACCGTCGCTTCGAAAAATTCTAAGGACGACCAGCGTCGCTACATGCCTATTCTGGCACCCGTCTATCCATCGGCTGACTTAACCGAACAATTGGCAGAGTGGGTTCTCATCCGCACGTCGCAGAAGCTGGTCGGAAGCGTTGATGACACTTCTTTGTGACCAGCGAAGCCGCGTGGTCAATTGAGCGCGAAAATCTTGTTGTAGAGCTTGATCAGCTCTACCTGCTTATCGTCCCACTCGGGCGCAGCGATT
>VBKY01000183.1:93337-95508 GCA_005879255.1 Deltaproteobacteria bacterium | reverse complement strand
TACAGCTCGTCAGGGAAAACGCAGGGGCGACAAAGAAGGCGCTCAGAAAATTTACCAGAGTCGAAGATGAAGCGGTTTTGCAAGGCAGTTTTGATTTTTACCGGGAAGCTTTCCCCAGCACGCTCAGGACACCGGAAAAGGCGATGGCCAACGCGCTGAAGTTTGTCGATCATCCCAAAGCCAAGCAGGCCGACGTGAAGCAATCGTTCGACAACAGTTTGGTCGACGAAGCGATCAAATGATTTTGGATTTGCGATTTTGGAGGAAACGCATGAATGGAAAGTTTAGCTTCCGAGCGCTGAATTTTTACTCCGGCAATCGGAAATCCAAAATCGAAAAATGGCTGGGGCTTTCGGTAATCGCTTTCGTGCTCGTGGTGGCTGTGGCAGCGGCAGAGGCGCAGCAGCCGAAGAAAGTTCCGCGGATAGGATACCTAAGTCCTACTTCTCCTTCCGTTTCTCCGACCCGTATCGAGGCCTTCCGCCAGGGTCTGCGCGAGCTTGGGTACGTGGAGGGGAAAAACATTATCATTGGGTATCGATATGCAGAGCGGAAGTTTGATCGCCTCACCGCGCTTGCGGCCGAGCTAGTGCGTCTCAAGGTAGACCTGATCGTCACGACTGGTCCGACAGTAACCCGTGCGGCGAAGGAAGCGACGACTACAGTTCCCATTGTCATGGCGACTGATACCGATCCTGTTGGCAATGGATTCGTTGCCAGCCTTGCGCGGCCTGGCGGCAACATTACTGGACTGTCCGCCCTTGCCCCGGAGCTAAGCGGCAAGCAGTTGGAACTTTTAAAGGAGGCCGTTCCTAGGCTCTCCCGCGTGGCCGTCTTCGGGACATCAACCAACCCGGGCAACTCACAAATGTTAAGAGAGGTGACGCGCGCCTCCGGGACGTACGGAGTGAAGCTTCAGTATCTAGAGGTGCGAGGCCCCAAGGATATTGAGACCGCATTCCGAGCTGCAAGCAACGAGCGGGCTGAGGCACTCCTTTACCTGGTAGCGGGCCTCGTCGCGGCTGGTTACCGAACAGAGATTACAGAGCTCGCGGTAAAGAGCCGGCTCCCAGCGATATACCAGAACCGGCTATATGTGGAAGACGGAGGGCTTATGAGCTACGGCGTGAACACTGCGGACTTGGACCGGCGCGCCGCTACGTATGTGGACAAGATTCTGAAAGGAAGGACGCCGGCCGATCTACCCGTTGAGCAGCCGACGAAATTTCAGTTCATCATCAATCTGAAAGCGGCCAAGCAGATCGGCCTGACGATTCCGCCGAATGTGTTGGCACGAGCGGATAAGGTGATCAAATAACTGAGGTCAGAGATCAGAAGTCAGAGATCGGAAAATAGGACGGACAGCAATGACTAAACAAATCATTTTCCTTGCTCTATGTTCCCTGCTCCTTGCTCCGTGCTGTGCAGTCGAGGCGCAGCAGACAGGGAAAATCTTCCGAATAGGTTTCCTGGATCCAAGCACTGCTTCCGGTAGCGCAGTTCTCGTAGATACGTTCCGGCAGGAGCTGAGCAATCTCGGATGGATCGAGGGAAAGAATATCAGCGTTGATTACCGATTCGCAGATGTAAAGCGTGAGCGCCTGCCCGAGCTTGCGGCGGACTTGGTTCGTCTAAAGGTGGACCTGATCGTCGTTACAGGGATGCAGTCGGCGTTGGAGGCGAAGAAGGCGACTACTACCACACCCATCGTGATTGCGAGCGCTCCGGATCCTGTGGGTCTAGGTTTGGTCGCCAGTCTGGCGCGGCCGGGAGGCAATGTCACAGGACTTTCGAGTTTGAACCCCGAACTAAACACCAAAAGACTAGAGATCCTCAAGGACGCGGTCCCCAAACTTACGCGAGTTGGACTTCTCTGGACGCCGGGCGGCGGTGGAGGAGACATCCAGCTGAAAGAGCTCAGGTCTGCGGCTCAGGCACTAAAGCTAAAATTGGAGGAGATCAAGACTCAACCCGACCCCAAAGGTTTAGAGAGCGCCTTTCAAGCCGCAAAGCAGATGCGGGTAGACGCGATTATGACGAGCGCTGGTCGCCGCCTTTTCGCCGAAAGAAAGCGGATCGTGGAGCTTGCGCGCAAATCCCGGTTGCCTGCCATTTACATTCAGAAGGAGTTTGTCGACGAGGGTGGTCTTATGTCCTACGGAGCGGACTAC